>NZ_JBHUAF010000037.1:0-35666 GCF_042789895.1 Kitasatospora sp. NPDC056783 | reverse complement strand
ACTTCGGTGGTCCCGGGCAGCGGCGCTTCCGCGTGTGGGCGCCGCCGGGTGAACACCCGCTCGCCATCTGCTTCGTTGAGCACCTTCACCGCCGTTCCCCACCATCCACCCCCCACCCACCTTCCGGCGGGTGCCCGCCCCCGCCCTCGCCGCGCGCCGCCCAACCAGGCGCCGCCCGGCACTGACGGAGCCCCTTCGGCCCGGTGCGACAACCTGTCTCAGGCGGCGATGTGCGCAGGCCGACTGCCGGACATCGCGGAGCGCAGAGCGGTTCGGACTCGGGCGGCACCAGCGGCTGCCACGTCCGCCCCCTGGCCGACCGTGAGGGTTCGGGTTGCCAGGCCGGCGCACAGGCGGCAGATGCCAGGTCGGGGCACGGGGTCAAGGCACTTGGCGCACTCGGCATACCGGGCCGGTGGCCGTACGGCGGGCCGGGCGGGTGGCATCTTGCGCTCCAGGCGGCACCGGAGCACGGCGGCTGCCGAGTACATCGGGGTGGGCAGGCCCGGCAGCAGGGCCTGGGCGAGGTCGGCGTGGACCGCACCACGCTCCAGCCACTGAGCGACGAGGGGCGCGAGTTCGGCGGCTTCGGCCTCGCCCAGGCGCAGTCGGGGCTCGGGGCGAACCACCCGGAACAGTGTGGCGACCGCCTCGCGGAGTTGTTCTTCCACAGCCGCCACAGGCTGTTCGTCGGCTGCCTCATCGGGGTCCTCCGCCCGCAGCCCCGTCATCGCCTGCGGCTCGCCGGTCTGCCCGGTGGGAAGGGAGGGTTCTTTCACCAGGTCCTTTACAAGGCCGTCAGCACCACCGGTGATCGCTCCACCGGAGACCGGACGGGTGACACCCGGAGCCGCCGGCTGCGGGGTGTCGTAGACGTGGGTCTCGGTGATGATCGTGCCGTCGGGCATCCGGATCTTCTCGACCCGGTAGAAGCCCGCCTCGGCCAGCTCCTTCAGCGCCTTACGGATCGCGCCCCGGCCCTGCGGGCTGGTGTCGGCCATGTGCCGGCCGTCCTCGCGCCAGCCGTCGGGCCGGGAGAGGAGGTCCGCGAGCAGGCCACGGGCGGTGTAGGAGAGCCGTCGGTACTGCAGAACGGCGTTGGGCAGCACGGTGAAGTTGCGCACGTGGGCGCTACGATGGACACGCATCGGGAGTTACTGCTCCTGTTGCCGGACCCCGGAGCGTTGGCGCGCTGCCGGGGTCGCCTATTTTCGGTTCGATGACGGAACGTACCGGCGCATTTGGCGTTCCGTCAGGCGTTTCCCACACCACTGCCCCGTAAGGGTGAAGCAGGGGCTTCGAGGATGTGGTCGCGTGCGGCACGGGCGAGGGCGGCCTGATGCGGGGTGGGGATCGCGGCACGGTTCCCGTGGAAGGCGATCATGTGCGCGAGGACGGCGCGCAGTCCACGGGTGAGGCTTCCGCGTAGAGCGAGATCGGCCAGTTCGCGGCCTGCGCGGGCGAAGGCGTGGACGCGATCGCTCTCCGCGTGAAGGACTTGGCCGGGGACGCTCATGGCGAGTGTGTCGGCGGACAGCAGCACTCGGATCTTGTCGGCGACCGGTGACGATGGTTCCGCGGCTGCCGGACGCATGGCGACGACCCGGGCCCAGACGTCGCCCTGCTCCGTCCACTCCTGGCCGGCGGCGCGGAGCATGGTGCTGCACAGCAGGACGGACAGTTCTCGCCGCCCGACGTGCCGGGTGTTCGATCGGTGGTCTTCGGCCAGGATGGCACGGCTGTCGGAGTGGAAGAGGACGTGTGCCGCGTCGACGCCCAACGGCCCTCCGAGGGCTTCGGTTTCGGGCTCGTAGATGCCGGGTGACCAGGATGCGATCCTGCCCTCGTGCTGGAGCCGGTCCAACTTGTCGGCCAGGCGGGCGCGAAGTACGGGATGGCCTGTGTGCAGGCGCAGCCGCCAGTAGGGGTGCTTGCGGACGTACCACCAGCAGGTGACGGAGCCTCGGATCTCGGCGTCGCGCAGTATGGGGGCGAGGTGCTCGGTCATGGCGGCCTCGGCGGTGTGCCAGTCGGTGGGACGGATGTTGACCTGGACCCAGGTGTCGGGCGGGGTGGAGATGGCGGAGCGGCCGGCGACGCGGTAGGTCTCGGCGGCGGCAGCCAGGTAGGCGGCGTCGATGCCGAGGCGGGCGGCGGCTCGGGTGGCATCGACTCCGGTGAGGACGGCGAGGATCGCCCGTTCCAGATGAGGGTGTTCGCCGTGGAGGGCCATGGGCGGTTCAGGCGAGGAGCAGACAGGCGTCCCAGCCGGTGGTGGGCGGGCCGCCACGGTCGGCCGCGTGCAAGGCGAGGCGTACTCCGGCGGTGCCGTCGAGGAGTCCGGGTTCTCGGGCGGGGGTCTGGGCGCGGAGGAGAGCGCGCAGGGCAGGCAGGTGGGTGGTGAACCGGCTGGGTTCGGTGGCGTCGTGGGCGACGCGGTGAACGGCGTGCAGGAGGCCGGCGGCTCCGTGGCACAGGCCCGCGTCGGTGATCCGGTCGAGCTGGGCGGGGTCAGTGATGCAGCGCAACAGGGCGTGTTCGGCGGCGCGTTGGCGGTAGGTGTCGCCGAGGGCGATGGCGGCGAGCTGCTGAGCGCGGGCTTGGCCCGGGGTGCCATAGCACCAGCTGGGCCGGGGCGGGCCCTCCTGGAGGACGGCGCCGAGGCGGTGTTCGTCGGCAGTGACCCATTGGGGCCACCAGGGCCCGGAGGGGCCGGGCTGGCGCAGGGTGTCGAGCCAGCCGAGGATGCGCAGCATGGCGCCGGTGTGACCCTCGACGGTGGCGCCCGCGCGCTTGGCGAGGGCCAGGAGGGCGAGGGGGCCGGTGATGCCGTGGGCGAGCCCGAGGTTGCCATGACCGTCGGGGAAGGCGGCGGAGGTACGTCCGGCGGGGTCGAAGCGCACCCACCAGCCGGGCAGGTCGGTACCGGGCAGCGGTCGGGTGAGGCGGACGAGGTAGCTGAGGACGTCATGCAGCGCGTCGCTGCACGGGTCGCGCTTCAGCAGGTAGGCGCCGAGGCCGGTGAGCCCGTACAACAGGTCGTACTCGGCGGCGCGGGTGAACTCGCCGGAGTCGATGCGGGCGTGGGCCCGGTCGAGACGGCGGCGGACGAGCCTGTGGACGGCCCGGTCCAGGGTGAGCAGCGTCTTCACATAGCGCTCGGTGCCTGCGGCAGCGGCGTGGAGGGTGAAGGCCAGGGCCGGTGCCCCGATGAACAGGGCGGCGTCGTCGGAGCCGATGAGGGCCTGGCCGGCGATACCGGTCAGCCAGTCCTGGACGGTGCTCCAAGAGGTGCGACCGAGTGCGGCTCGCTCGGCGTGGAGCAGGGTGATGCCCACGGCGCCGGTGGCCAGGGACTGGGCGGCGTCCGAGGCGGCAGGGTCGCACAGCTGGGCACTGCGGGCGGTGGTGGGGTTCATCGCGGACGGCGTCCTTGGTGTCGATGGCTGAGGGTGAGCGCGGTGGCGCGGGCAAGGCGGTGGCAGTCGCGTTCGCCGTCTTGGTCGTCGATCCCGGCGGCACGGATGTGGTGCATGTGCAGGAGTGAGGCGAGGACGGAGTCCGTGTCGGGCCCGGCGTGGGCGTTCAGAGCGGCGCGGTAGACGCGTACGGCGGCGCGGCGGGTCGCCCAGGCGTCGGTGATCTCGGTTCCGGTCTCGGCACGCAGCCCGGCCCAGGTGTCGGCGGGGTCGGCGATGCACAGAGTCTGTGCGAGGACGGCTCGGTCGAGCGCCGGCCTGCCGGTAGTGCGGGTGACGTGTTCGGCCAGCCAGGCCGTTCCGGTCGTGGTGTCGCCGGTGAAGGCGGCGGCGAGGTCGAGGAAGCTGGCGGCAGTGAGGGCCCGCCCATGCAGGCGGCCCGGTGCGGTGTGGCGCCGCTGGGCCAGGGCGGCGGTCGAGTCGGCGACGAAGACGGCTTCGGCCGCCTCCAGGAGGTGGCCGGTCCCGTAGCGTCCGGTCTCGGGCTGGTAGGTGTCCCACTGGAGACGGCCGGTGGCCAGACCGGCGGCGTGCAGGGCGCCGGTCCAGGCGGCGACCCCTCGGGCGAGGACTTCGAACGGACCGGCCTGGCGGATGCGCAGGCGCAGGTGCGGTTCCGGGTCGCGGTAGGGGACGAACCAGCAGTCCGGGCCGGCGAGGGTAGCGAGCAGTTCGGGCAGACGAGCCAGGATCGCGCTGTGCCGGGCCGGTTGGGCGTAGACCTTCGCGAACACCCATCGCGTCTGCGGGCCTGCCGGGTACTCCCTGGGAGGCTCGGCGACGGCCGTCAGAACCGCTGCCGATGGCCTGTGCGGTTCTTGGAGACAGACGAGCGGAAGGACAATCTCCGTAGCCCGACCGTTCGCCCACCCGAGATCCTGCGGGTCGGGGGCCTGTCGCAGCACGGCCTTGCCGACGCGGCCCAGATGAGCGCGAAGCAGCTGCCGGTGCGAGGGCTGGTCGAGGTCGAGCCGCAAGCACTGGTCACCGTCGCCGAGGTCGACGTGGGCGGGGATCCGCATGCGGTGCCGTACGCCGTCGAAGGCCCGCTCCCACTCCGCCGGGCTGTGGCTCCGGGCGGGGAGGTCGGCGGCGGCGAGCCGCCACCGGGCGGCGGCCAGGGTGATGCGTCCATGCCGGACGGCGGGCAGCACCGGCAGGGCCTCGGCCAGCGGGCCCCAGGAGAACGGGGAGAGGACGGCGGCGCGGGCGCGAGGCAGCTCGGTGAGGAACCGGGCGAGTGGGTGGGTGAAGTTCACCGCCTCGACGGCGTTGAACACCATCGGCTCAATCCCCTGCCCTGTGGCCCGGGACACCAAGCGCATCCGTCGGGCGTCGGCAGTCACCAGCAGGTCCCGCAGGGGCAGTGCCCCGGGTGCGTGCTCGGCGACGGCGATCACGTCGTCCATGACCTGTGGTGTGCGGGCGACGTTGTCGGTGGCGGTCCACAGTGGAGGGCAGGAGACCTGGGCGCGGCGGGCGTCGGCGCTCAGAGTGGGGGCGCCGCGCAGCAAGGCCGAGAGCCGAGGCAGGCCGGCATGGGGTAGGTGCAGGAACCGGCCGATGGTCGTGCCCGCGCCCTGCGACAGGCCGGTGACCACGAGGTGGAAGTCGCGGTCATCGAGGTGCTGTCGGCTGGTGGCGTGGATCTGGACGCACAGGTCGAGGTGGGGCGGTAGATGGTCGGCCCGCTCGGTGCCGAGATCGGGCAGGACGTCGGCGAGTTCGATGGCGTTCGCCGTGTCGAGGATTGCCCGCTGTGCGGCCCGGACCAGTTGCTTGTCGCGGTTCGTGACCGGAGCGGCCGGCAGCTCAAGGGTGCTGGTGCGGTACCCGGCCGGAAAACCGAGTCCGGTGTCGGGGTTCACCAGGTCCAGCAGCGGCACGAGCGCGCCGATGCCGTAGCGGTCGAGGAACCGGAGGTGGTAGTCACGCCAGGCCGGGGAGCCGTTCGGGTGGGGGCTCAACTGGGCGAGCAGGGCGGCGGCGGTCTCCGCTTCGCGAGCCACGGCCTGCGGGATGACCAGGTCGGCACCGAGCCGGAGGTCGACGGCGAGAGGGGGACGGCCGGCTGATCCGGTCAGCTCCCGCAGGCAAGCGCGCTCCTGGGGCTGCGCGTGGCTCGGGGCAGAGTTGTGTGCGGCGATCCTGCGGTTGACGTCGCCGAGCAGTCGGACCAGGCCTGCGACCGCGGGAATCGACTCGGCCCTGGCCTCGATGAGCCGGTTCAGGACATGGCCCAGTGGATCGCGCGTGGTCATCGGGGGCCGTAGGGCGGTGATCAGAACGCCGTGGTGGACCAGCTGCGCGAGCATCCGGTGAGCCCGCTCGGATCCGGTTCCGGGGTGAGCGTCGAGCACGAGCTCGGCCAGGTGGTCGAGGCGGATCGGCTGCTGGGCTGAGTCGATCGCGGTACGGACGGGCCCCGAGTGGCGCAGGGAGACCTCGGCAGGCGCTTCGGCGGGTCGGCGGTGGCCGGGCCGACGAAGCGGTACCACCAGGTGGTCTCCACGCACCGTGCAGGTCTGCTCGGCCGTCACTGGCAGGCGCAGCAGTAGCTCCGGATCGTGTTCGAGTCGGTCCAGTACGTCCGCGAGCCATCTGGCGTCCGGACGGGCGATCGCGTGGTGATCACCCTCCCAAGTGCCTTCCAGAGCAGGGCCGATCCGTACCGGGGCGACACCGGCGAACAGACCGAAGGGAGTGGCACGGTGGCTCCGGCGCAGCAGGTAGCGGACGAGTGTCTCACCGGCCTTGCGAACCGCACGAGAGGCGCTTACCCGGCCGTCGATGACGTCTTCGACGCGCGCGGCATAGGCGAGGTTGGCCAGTTGGACCGCTTCGGCGAGCTGTGGGTCGGCCCAGGCGTCGGCCATCCAGGACCGCCACTCCTGCGCCGCGACCGGTCCGGTCTCAGGGCCGGGCCACGGCCGGACCATAGGGGTGCCGGTGTGCGCGGTGGCGCGTAACAGCGCCACTTCCAGAGCCCGGTACATGCGCGCCTCCGTTTCGGGGCCGGTGGGGTCGTGCCCGGCCTGGCGCCGGGGCCGTGCGGGCCCGGCGCCAGGGTGCGGGTGTGGTCAGGCGATGCAGCCGCTGTTGGAGCAGGCGGACTGGCAGGTCTTGCCGCAGCCGTCATCGGTGCTGCTCATCAGCTCGCCGATCACGGGGCCCTGCTCGACGATCGTGACGTCCAGCTCGAAGTCGTCGTCCTGGTTCTGGACCATGTCACTTGCCTCCTGGAGGAGTGGGGTACGGGTGGGGTGGTGCTTCACCTGGCGGCGGTGCCGGTCACGGCTTTCCGGGCCAGGAGATGGTGATGCGGGTGTGGGGCTTGTCGACCACACGGCCCGCAGGCAGTCGGTCGTCCGGCGTACCGGCCGGATGGACCTCAAAGCGGGCGCCGGGGCCGCCCCGGTGCTCCTCGTCCCAGACGCCGACCTCATGGACGATGCGGGCGGCGGCAGCGGTAGCGGCCGGGCCGTGTCCGTACGCACCGAGCTCGAAGCGGTTACGGGTCTCGTCAGTGGGGCGGACGGCGCGGTAGGCGAGGGTGCTGCCAACCACGACCGTGGCCACGCCCAGGGGGGAAGCCGACGCGACGATCCCCTTGTCCCGCGCGGCCGGTGTCGCGGTCAGCCGCGTGTGGCCGTCCAACGCGGTGGCCAGCCACAGGTCCAGGTCGTCGATCGGCTCCTCGCCGCCGACCGTCACGCCCGACCACACCTCCTGGCGGGGTGTGGCCAGCGCCTCGCGCAGGGCTTCTACGTCCACCTGATCGCCGTCGTCCAGCCGCAGCCCAACCTCCTCGCCCGGCCTGTCGTGCAGGAGCACCAGACGCTCGCGGTTCTCCGCCACACCCTGCATCGGCACGAACCCGCACAGCTCGTACCCGGTGCTCACCAGGTGGTCGCCCGCACGAACGAGGACGATCGAGCGCATCAGGCCGCGAACGCGCAGCGGCACGACGATCCGCCCGCCGGGGGCCAGTTGATCCACCCAGGCCGGTGGAATGTCCGGGGCCCCGACGGTGACCACGATCAGGTCGAACGGCGCGTGCTCCGAGATGCCGAACGCGCCGTCGGCGGTAACGACCCGCACGTGCTCGTAGCGGGCGTCATCGAGCAGCCGACGGGCACGGCTGGTGACCTCCGAATCGATGTCCATGGTCGTGACCGCGCCGTCGGGTGCAACGAGTTCGGCCAGGTAGGCGGCGAACATGCCGCCGGAGCCGATCTCCAGCACGTTCTCTCCGGGCCGGGGGTCGGCCTGCTCCAGCATGAACGCCTGGATGCGCGCGGCGGAGACGGAGCTGATGGCGAGCCCGTCCTTGTCGCGCTTGGTCACCACGGCGCGTTCCGGGTCGTAGGCGTCGGCGGGCTGCGCCTCGGGGGCGAACGGTTCGCGCGGGACACGGCCCATGACCTCGGCGATGCGCTCGGTGCGGATCGTGCCGTCCTCGCGCAGCGCCGACACCATCGCGGCACGCAGAGTCTCCAGGGCGGGTTCGGTGTTCAAGGTGCGTTCTTCTCCTTGGAATCGGTACGCGCTACAGGCAACGGGCACGGGCAAGGTCGTCGGCGACTCGAACGCTCGCCCAGACCTTCTTGGTGGTGGCCGCCAGCTCCTCACCCATGGCGTACGCCAGGCTCTGGACGAGAAGCAGTCCGCGCCCATGCTCGTCGCTTCCGCCGGCCCGAACCTTCAGTAGAGGTAGGTCGGGGCGAGAGTCCCGGACCTCGATGCGGCAGTAGCCGCCAGTCTCGTCGATCAGCACCCTGACGATGTCGCCCGGCTTGCTGGCGTGCCGGATCGCGTTCGTCGTCAACTCGGCGAAGACGAGCAGGACATCGTGAACCCGCTCGCTGTCCGAGCCCCAACCCCACTCCCCGAGTTTGGATCGCACGACGCGACGCGCCATGGGAATCGCGGTCACGTCTGCCGGGAAAGCGGCCTTCCAACGACGGAGAGGCCACTCTTGCTCGACGGCCACCATGTGCATTGCTCCGATCGGCAGGAGCGCTCGGACGCTCCGTTCCTGGTTTGCCTGCGGGGACCAACCTTGGCCTGGCGGGGAGGACAGAACTACGGCAAACCATGGACACTTGGATCCCTTTGGAGTGACCGGCAGGGACAACCCACGGACAGTTCGGAGACACTTCCGCGCGACCCGCGCGAACAGCGGCTCGACGGTGGTAGGCAGGAAGCAGACGCGGTTCGCGCTGGGCTGCGGCGAAGGGAACCGCGATGAACCTGTTCGACGCCTTGGTCACCGAGTCCGCCATGGACTTCCGCGGTTTCCTGGCCGAATACAGGAGGGCTGCCACGCTGCTCCACGATCGGACCGGTGATATCGCCTTCAGGAACGCCGATCTGACGGACAAGAGCTTCATGCGGTGGCGCTCCGGCCAGGTTGCGCGGCCTCACCACCCGGCGCCCGCGATCCTCAAGCAGATCTTCGGCAGACCGGTGGACGAGCTCTTCGCTCCGCGGAGTGACGAGCAGGTCCGATCCCTGCTGGCGGTGGTGGACCCTGTGCTCGATGAAAGAGAAATGGCCATGACCGCACGAGACGCCCGAGCCCACGCCGCCGAAGCGGCTGCTCGACTCCTGCCGGACCTCAGCCTCGACCAGCTCGAAGACGACCTGGTACGTCTGGCCCGGGAAACCGGCGCCAAACCGCCACATCTGATCTTCATGTCAGCGAAGGAACTGCTTGGCGTCGCAAGGGTTCAATTGGATCGCACCCAGGCACTGTCGCAGCGGGGACGCCTGTACCGCGTGGCCGGCCAGGCCTCGGCGCTTCTGGCTGCTTGTGCCTTCGATCTCGGCGCCATGCCCTACGCGTTCGAACTGACGCGGGCAGCAGCCCTGTACGGCCAGGTTGCCGAGCACCAACCCCTGCGGGCGTACGCCCACGGCTACCTGGCTGTCCTGTACTACTGGAGCGGCAACCCCGCCCAAGCCATCCGCAAGATCGAGGAGGCTCGGTCGTTCGCTGGCATCGGCGCCACCGGCAGAGCACGGCTGGCTGCGATTGCGGCTCGCGCGTACGCGCACCGAGGACAGGTCGAAGAGGCTCACCGAGCGATGCTGGAGAGCGTGGCCGAGCGCGGGTGTGCCGAGGATGATCTGCACGACGGCGTGGGCGGGGAGTTCGACTTTGACCTGGAGCGGGTCGAGATGAGTAACAGTGCCAGCTTGTTGCTCCTGCGGGACGGCCGCGGTGCCGAGGTCTCCGCCCGGCGCTCGCTGGAACTGATCGCTGCCCGCTCCGCGAACTCCAATCCTCTTGTCATTGCTCCCCAGGCTCGGACCGATCTGGCCTCCGCCCTACTGATGCGCAATGATCTGGATAGCGCTGCTAATGCACTCGCCCCTGTGCTCACCCTGCCCCGAGAGTGGCGCGGCGCGGGCCTTACGGGCAGGGTCAACGCAGTCCGGATCGAGTTGGCATCGCCGGCCTTCCGCAATGCCCGGCTCGCGCGGGATCTTGCGGATCAGATCGATGACTTCACCCTGGTAGCTGCGCCCCAGGTTCTCGGGCCTGACACGACACGGATTGCCCTCGGCACAGGCAATGACTAGTGCACGCTGTCCAGGATCGCCTGCTCCTTGGCCTGGGCGATGCCATGTTTGGCCCAACGCCTGTGCGGAACCGGCGTGTTGCCTTGGCTCAGCCAGTGCCACGTGTCGGCCACGGTCTCGGCGAGCGGTCGGCTGTGGAAGCCGGCCGCGACCGCCGAGGACGAATCGATGACGGATACACCAGGGTGGACCCACCACAGCGGAAGCTCTGTCCACTGCCGCAGACCGTGGCGGAGCAAGATCCCGTCCTCCACCCACAGCAGTTCCCCGGTACTGCCGGTCACGTCCATGCACGCCTGGAGGAATCCGCCCATCGTCTCCCGGCCGGTTGGGGTGCCGAGGTTGTGGACTTGGTGATCGACGGGCACGACCTGGTCGAGTGCGAAAGTGGCGACGTCCCGAACGTCGACCGCTTGGAAGCGCCTCGTGGGATCCCCAGGCGCGAGAATCAGTCCGCCCCGCTCGGCTCGGCGCAGCCACCACGGCAGCCGGCCGACGTACTCCCCGGGGCCGAGGATCACGCCCGGCCTGAGGAGGCTCGTTCGGGCGAGCCCGAACGTCTCGATCACCGCACGCTCGGTACCGGCCTTCCGCCGACCGTAGTTGGGGTTGACGCCCGGCGCACCGTCCGGCAACTGAGCATCGGCCGGATCCGCCCAGACCGGGGAGCAGGTGTTCAGAGGTTCAGTGGGCCAGCCTTCGTACACCGCCACGGTGGACACGTACACGTAGCGGCCGACGACCAACTCCAGAGCTCGGGCACCCGACCGAACGACATGCGGCGACAGCTCCGAGGCCGAGGTGTCGATCACGGCGTCCCACGGGCCGTGACCCGCGAGACGTGCCAGGTCTTCGGGGCACTCCCGGTCCCCGTGCACGGCGACCGCCCCGGGCACCGGGACACCGGACAGTCCCCGCGTGAACGTGGTCACCTCCCAGCCTCGTTCCAGCGCGCCGCTCACGACCGCGCGGCCCAGGAACCAGCCACCGCCCAGCACGAGAATCCTCATGCGCCGATCCTGTCAGTCACACGCCTTCGTCCGCAGACGAGTTGTCAACCTGCTGCCGCACAAACCTCTCCTTCGACGGAAAATATTGTGTAGCAGTGGTGGGTCTGCCTTCAGGCGGCGAGGGATGGGGGTCATGTCTCCTGTTGTTGCGCCTGGGCAGTGGGTCCTGCCCGAACCGCCGTACACGCTCTGAGCTCGGGGCGAGCTCGACGAGCAGCCGGGGTCGCCCGAAGTGCTGAGGTCGAGGTGATCGGCGGCGAGTTCGTGGTGACGCCGTATCCGCCGGTGTACCAAGCGCCAGGGTCGGCCCTCAGCCTTCACTGAGACAAGGTAGTCACATCACTGGCGGTCGAGGAAGAAGCGCCGTGCAGCCACTGAGCGGCGTGGTCCTACGAGGGGGTCGCTCCGTGCTCCAGGTAGACGGTCTCGGACTGAGTCCTGGCCGCGCAGGCGGCGTGGACGCGGCGGGCGAGGCGTGGGATGAGGAGTGCGTCGAGCTGGTCGGTGGCGTGGAAGGCGTACTCGCCGATCTCCACCTGGTCGACGGTGATGTTGTCGAGTTCGTCGGCTGGAAGGATGCCGCCGTCGAAGACGAAGAGGAGCTTGTCGCCCTCGGCGGGGTGGGGAGCCCAGTCGGCGACGAGCAGGCGGCCGATCGGCGGGGTGATGCCGAGCTCCTCCTTGACCTCCCGGGCCGCGCCCTCGCTCGGGGTCTCGCCGGCGTGGAGGTAACCGCCGGCGATCTCCCAGCCGGGCTTGTAGGTCGGCTTCACCAGGAGGACGCGGTCGTTCTCATCGAAGAAAAGCACGCCGGCGGCGGTACGGGGCTGGGCCACAACCTCGTGGGACTGGGAGTCGCTCATGGCGACGAATGTAGCCGCCCAGCCGCGTCGCGCGACGATCCGGAGCCAGTGGGCGACGCCTGATCGCCCTCGTACATGCGCACCGCGCGCCGTCTGGCCGGGCGCCGCGCGGCGAGGTCGGGGGCGGGCACCCGCCGACAGGCGGGTGGGGGGTGGACGGTGGGGAACGGCGGCGGACCTGTTCAACGGAGCGGCCGGCACGCGGGTGTTCACCCGGCGGTCGGCGAAGCGGAAACGAGCGAACGCCGCCGCCCGGGACTACCGAAGCAGTCCCGGGCGGCGGCGTTGTCAGCGCGACGGATCTCAGACGTTGAAGCCGAGCGCGCGGAGCTGCTCGCGGCCGTCGTCGGTGATCTTGTCGGGGCCCCACGGCGGCATCCAGACCCAGTTGATGCGCAGGTCCTGCACCAGGCCGTCGGTGGCGGTCTTGGCCTGGTCCTCGATGACGTCGGTCAGCGGGCAGGCCGCCGAGGTGAGCGTCATGTCGATGGTGGCCACATCGGACTCGTCGATGTGGATGCCGTAGATCAGGCCCAGGTTGACGACGTCGATGCCCAGTTCGGGGTCGACGACGTCCATCAGGGCCTCGGTCAGGTCCTCGACCGAGACGGTGCCGGCGGTGGTGCCGACGATGACGGTGCCGGTCTGCTCCTCCGCAGTGGAGGGGGTTTCGTCACTCATGGTCTTGTCCTCCTCTGCGGGTTCAGTCGTTCACGGCGGGGTTCTGGGCGAGCGCCTGGGCGGTGGCGTCCTTCCAGGCCATCCAGCTGAGCAGGGCGCACTTGACCCGGGCCGGGTACTTGGAGACGCCGGCGAACGCGACCGCGTCCTCCAGCACCTCCTCGTCGCCCTCGCCCTGGCCCTTGCTCTGCATCAGCTCCAGGAAGGCCTCCTGGACCGCCTGCGCCTCGCCCACCGTCTTGCCGACCACCAGGTCGTTGAGCACCGAGGCGCTCGCCTGGCTGATCGAGCAGCCCTGCGACTCGTACGAGACGTCGGTGACGGTCGCGCCGTCGAGCTTCACCCGCAGGGTGATCTCGTCGCCACACGTCGGGTTGACGTGGTGCACCTCGGCGTCGCCGTCCCGCAGCCCATTGCCGTGCGGGTTGCGGTAGTGGTCCAGGATGATGTCCTGGTACATCGAGTCGAGCTTCATGTCGTCCTGCCCGTCAGCCGAAGAAGTTCCGGACGTGGTGCAGGCCGTCGATCAGCGCGTCGACCTCGCCCGGCGTCGAGTACAGGTAGAACGACGCCCGCGTGGTCGCCGGAATTCCGTACCGCAGGCAGACCGGCCGCGCGCAGTGGTGGCCGACGCGCACGGCGATGCCCTGCTCGTCCAGCACCTGGCCCACGTCGTGCGGGTGGATGTCGCCGAGGGTGAAGGAGATCGCCGCACCGCGGTCCACGGCCGTGCGCGGGCCGATGATCCGCAGGTCCGGGACCTCCAGCAGCCGCTCGACCGCGTACTCGGTGATCGCGTGCTCGTGCGCCGCGACCTTCTCCATGCCGATGCCCTGGAGGTAGTCGATGGCCGCGCCGAGCCCGACCGCCTGGGCGATCGGCGGGGTGCCGGCCTCGAACTTGTGCGGAGCCGGGGCGTAGGTGGACGAGCCCATGGTGACGGTCTCGATCATCTCGCCGCCGCCGAGGAACGGCGGGAGGTCCTCCAGCAGCTCGTGCCGGCCCCAGAGCACGCCGATGCCGGTCGGGGCCAGCATCTTGTGGCCGGTGAAGGCGACGAAGTCGGCCTCCAGCGCCTGCACGTCCAGCACCATGTGCGGCGCGGCCTGCGAGGCGTCGATGACGACCAGCGCGCCGACCGACTGGGCCTTGCGGACGATCGTCTCGACCGGGTTGACCGTGCCCAGCAGGTTGGAGACCAGGGTGAAGGAGACCACCTTGGTCTTCTCGGTGATCAGCTCGTCGATGTTCGACAGGTCGAGCCGGCCCTCGTCGGTCAGCCCGAACCACTTGAGCTTCGCACCGGTGCGCTGCGACAGCAGCTGCCACGGGACGATGTTGGAGTGGTGCTCCATCTCCGTGATGACGATCTCGGAGTCGGCGTCCACCCGGTACGGCTCGTCGGCCCAGCCGAGCATGTTGGCGACGAGGTTGAGCGACTCCGAGGCGTTCTTGGTGAAGATCACCTCGTTGCGGCTCGGCGCGTTGACGAAGGCCGCGACCTTGTCCCGGGCGCCCTCGTACAGCGCGGTGGCCTCCTCGGCGAGCACGTGCACGCCGCGGTGGACGTTGGCGTTGTGCCGCTCGTAGTAGGCGGTCAGCGCCTCCAGCACCTGGCGCGGCTTCTGCGAGGTCGCCGCGTTGTCCAGGTAGACCAGGGGCTTCTCGTCGTGCAGCACCCGCTGGAGGACCGGGAAGTCCTTGCGGATCGCGTCGGTGTCGAGCAGTCCCGTGAACGGATGCGTCACTCGGACGCGCCCCCCTTCACATACGCCTCGTAGCCCTCGTTCTCCAGCTTGTCGGCCAGCTCGGCACCGCCGGACTCGACGATGCGGCCGCCCGCGAAGACGTGGACGTGGTCGGGCTTGATGTACCGCAGGATGCGGGTGTAGTGGGTGACCAGCAGGGTGCCGACCTCGCCGGTCGAGCGGACCCGGTTGATGCCCTCGGAGACGATCCGCAGCGCGTCGACGTCCAGGCCGGAGTCGGTCTCGTCGAGGATCGCGATCTTCGGCTTGAGCAGCTCCAGCTGGAGGATCTCGTGGCGCTTCTTCTCGCCGCCGGAGAAGCCCTCGTTGACGTTGCGCTCGGCGAAGGCCGGGTCCATCTGGAGGGCGGCCATCGCCTCCTTGACCTCCTTCACCCACAGCCGCAGCTTCGGGGCCTCGCCGCGGACGGCGGTGGCGGCGGTGCGCAGGAAGTTGCTGACCGAGACGCCGGGGACCTCGACCGGGTACTGCATGGCCAGGAAGACGCCGGCCTTGGCGCGCTCGTCGACGGACATCTCCAGGACGTCCTCGCCGTCCAGCAGCACCGAGCCGCCGGTGACGGTGTACTTGGGGTGGCCGGCCAGCGAGTAGGCCAGGGTGGACTTGCCGGAGCCGTTCGGGCCCATGATGGCGTGGGTCTCGCCCTGCTTGACGGTGAGGTCCACGCCCTTCAGGATCTCGCGCGGGCCGTTCTCGGCGTCCACGGAGACGTGCAGGTCGCGGATTTCAAGGGTTGCCATGTGTACTCAGGACTCCTGGTTGACGGAGACGAGCACATCGTCCCCTTCGATCTTTACGGGGTAGACAGCGACCGGCTTGGTGGCGGGCAGGCCGGAGGGCTTTCCGGTGCGCAGGTCGAAGCTGGAGCCGTGCAGCCAGCACTCGATCATGCAGTCCTCGACCTCGCCCTCGGAGAGCGAGACGTTCGCGTGCGAGCAGGTGTCGTTGATCGCGAACACCCCCTCGTCGGTGCGGACGACGGAGACCGGCACGCCGTTGAGGTCCACGCGCTTGGGAACGTCCTCCTGGAGGTCGCTCAGCGCGCAGGCACGGAGGAAGGTCATCGCGCTCAGACCGCCGATTCCAGCTCGGCGTCGATCTTCTCCATGAGCTGCTCCTGGACCTCGGCCACGCCGATCTGCTGGAGCAGTTCGGCGAAGAAGCCGCGCACCACGAGGCGGCGGGCCTCGTCGGCGGGGATGCCGCGGGCCTGGAGGTAGAACAGCTGCTCGTCGTCGAAGCGGCCGGTCGCCGAGGCGTGGCCGGCGCCGACGATCTCGCCGGTCTCGATCTCCAGGTTCGGGATCGAGTCGACCCGGGCGCCGTCGGTGAGCACCAGGTTCCGGTTGAGCTCGTAGGTGTCGGTGCCGACCGCGGCGGCGCGGATCAGCACGTCGCCGACCCAGACGGCGTGCGCGTCCTGGCCCTGGAGCGCGCCCTTGTACGCCACGTTCGACCGGCAGTGCGGCGTGTCGTGGTCGACGACCAGGCGGTGCTCCAGGTGCTGGCCGGCGTCGGCGAAGTAGAGGCCGAACAGCTCGGCCTCGCCGCCGGGGCCCGCGTAGTTGACCCGCGGGTGCAGCCGGACCAGGTCGCCGCCGAAGGTGACGGTCACGGACTTGAACGAGGCGTCCCGGCCGACCAGCGCGTTGTGCTGGGCGACGTGGACGGCGTCGCGGTCCCAGTCCTGCACGGTGACGAAGGTGAGCTTGGCACCGTCGCCGACCAGCAGCTCGACGTTGGCGGCCCGGGTGCCGGTGCCCTCGTGGTTGAGCACCACGACGGCCTCGGCGAACGGCTTGACGTCGATGACCACGTGGGCGAAGCGGACCCCGCCCTCGCCGCGCACGTCGATCTTGACCGGCTCGGTCAGCACCGCGTCCTTGGGAACGGTGACCACCAGGGCCTGCTCGAAGGCGCTGAACGCCTGCGCGGCGACCCGGTCCACCGGCGTGCCGGCCTTGCCCAGGCGGGCGTCGTCACGGCCGACGGTCTCGGCGGTGACGCCGTCCGGCAGGACGAACTCGACCTTGTCCTCACCGCGGGGCGCGTCGGCGGCGGTGCCGTCGTGCAGCCCGCCGAGGCGGTGCAGCGGGGTGAACCGCCAGTCCTCCTCGCGGCCGGTGGGCACCGGGAAGTCGTTCACGTCGAAGGACGGCTTGACCGCGACGCGCGCGTCGATCGGCTGCTGGACCGTGGTGCGGCCGGTGCCGGGGCCGGCGAGCTGCGCGCCCGCGCCGGCGGTGCCGACCTCGATCGAACCGGCGGTGGTGGAGCCGGTGGGGGTGTTGACGTCAGCCATGGCTGTCGTGGTGCTCTCTTCCTCGAAAACTCGAAAAGTCGGTGGGCGGTCTACGGCCGGACGTCAGCCGACCGCGCCCTCCATCTGCAGTTCGATCAGCCGGTTGAGCTCCAGCGCGTACTCCATCGGCAGCTCGCGCGCGATGGGCTCGACGAAGCCGCGGACGATCATCGCCATCGCCTCGAACTCGGTCAGGCCGCGGCTCATCAGGTAGAACAGCTGGTCCTCGCTGACCTTGGAGACCGTTGCCTCGTGGCCCATGGACACGTCGTCCTCGCGGACGTCCACGTACGGGTAGGTGTCCGAGCGGGAGATGGTGTCGACGAGCAGCGCGTCGCACAGGACGTTGGACTTGGCGCCCTTGGAGCCCTCGCCGATCTCGATCAGACCGCGGTAGGAGGTCCGGCCGCCGCCGCGCGCCACCGACTTGGAGACGATGTTGGACGAGGTGTTCGGCGCCATGTGCACCATCTTGGCGCCGGCGTCCTGGTGCTGGCCCTCGCCCGCGAAGGCGATCGACAGGGTCTCGCCCTTGGCGTGCTCGCCCATCAGGTAGACGGCCGGGTACTTCATGGTGACCTTGGAGCCGATGTTGCCGTCGACCCACTCCATGGTCGCGCCCTCGTACGCCACGGCGCGCTTGGTGACCAGGTTGTAGACGTTGTTCGACCAGTTCTGGATGGTCGTGTAGCGGCAGCGGCCGCCCTTCTTGACGATGATCTCCACGACCGCCGAGTGCAGCGAGTCGGAGGAGTAGATCGGCGCGGTGCAGCCCTCGACGTAGTGGACGTAGGCGTCCTCGTCGACGATGATCAGCGTCCGCTCGAACTGGCCCATGTTCTCGGTGTTGATCCGGAAGTAGGCCTGGAGCGGGATGTCCACGTGCACGCCCTTCGGCACGTAGATGAACGATCCGCCGGACCACACCGCGGTGTTCAGCGCGGCGAACTTGTTGTCGCCGGCCGGGATCACGGTGCCGAAGTACTCCTTGAAGAGCTCCGGGTGCTCCTTCAGCGCGGTGTCCGTGTCCAGGAAGAGGACACCCTGCTCCTCCAGGTCCTCGCGGATCTGGTGGTAGACGACCTCGGACTCGTACTGGGCGGCGACACCGGCGACCAGGCGCTGCTTCTCCGCCTCCGGGATGCCGAGCTTGTCGTAGGTGGCCTTGATGTCCGCCGGCAGGTCCTCCCAGGACTCGGCCTGCTTCTCGGTGGAGCGGACGAAGTACTTGATGTTGTCGAAGTCGATGCCGGTGAGGTCGGAGCCCCAGGTCGGCATGGGCTTCTTGCCGAACAGCTTCAGGCCCTTGAGCCGGAGGTTCAGCATCCACTCGGACTCGTTCTTCTTCGCGGAGATGTCGCGGACGACCTCCTCGCTGAGCCCGCGCTTGGCCGTGGCACCCGCGGTGTCCGGGTCGGCCCAGCCGTACTCGTAAGTGCCCAGGCCCTCGAGCTCCGGGTGCGAAACGGTGTCAGTCATGCGAGCTTCCTAACGCGCGGACGCAGAATCTTCGGTGGACGTACCGGCAGCCGGCAGCGCATCGGAGCCGCGGCCCGAAGGGCGCCGGGCGGACGACGATGCGGCACCGGATGCCGGCACGTAGGTGGTGCAGACCCCGTCGCCGTGGGCGATCGTGGCCAGCCGTTGTACGTGGGTTCCCAGGAGCTGGGAGAAGACCTCGGTCTCCGCCTCGCAGAGCTGCGGGAACTGCTCGGCGATGTGCGCGACCGGGCAGTGGTGCTGGCAGAGCTGGGCGCCCGCCGGGGCCTGGGCCGCGGCCGACGGGACACGCCGCACCGTGGCAGCGTACCCGTCCGCGCTCAGCGCCTGGGCGAGTGCTTCGGGGCGCTCCCCGGCCGCCGCCAGGCGCAGGGCCTCCAGGTACTTCTCGGCCTGCTTGCCGAACCGGGCGCGGGCGAAGGCGGCGACCGCCTCCTCGCCCGCCTTGCCGCCGCCCACCGAGTCCGCGATCCACCGCAGCGCGTCGGCCGCGAGCTGGTCGTACGCCTGGTAGAAGGCGTCCCGGCCGGCGTCGGTGAGGGCGAAGAGCCGGGCCGGACGGCCCCGGCCGCGGCTGCCGTAGACCCGCTGTTCGTGGGACTCGACCAGGCCGGTGGCGGCCAGCCCGTCGAGGTGGCGGCGCACGGCGGCGGCGGTGAGGCCGAGCCGGTTCGCCAGGTCGGCGGCGGAGGACGGGCCGTGGTCCAGGATCGACCGGGCGACCCGGTCCCGGGTGGCCCGGTGGCCCTCCAGCAGCACCTCGGCCGCCGTCACGGGCACGTCGCAGGAGGAGGCCGGCTCGGCCTCCTGCTGCTGGGCGTGCTCGCTCATGTTTTTCACAACACCAGTGTTGCGTAATTGCTTCCGCCGGGACAACCCGTGACCTTCGCCTCATCGGTGTCATCTGTCACGCAGGCAAGCCTTACCTGACCTGGGGAAAACGATCACCGAGCCGCCGTCCGGCCCGCGCGTCAGGCCCTCTTACACTCGCCGGTATGCACTCCGAACCCGCGGTCCAGATCGCCGGGCTGGTCAAACGCTACGGCGACAAGTCGGCCGTGGACGGCCTCGACCTCACCATCCCGGCGGGCGCGATCACCGCCGTACTCGGCCCCAACGGCGCCGGCAAGACCACCACCATCGAGACCTGCGAGGGCTACCGCCGCCCCGACGCCGGCACCGTCCGCGTCCTCGGCCTCGACCCGGTCGCCCAGAGCGCCGCGCTGCGGCCCCGGATCGGCGTCATGCTGCAGTCCGGCGGCGTGTACGCGGGCGCGCGCGCCGTCGAGATGCTGCGGCACACCGCCAAGCTGCACGCCCACCCGCTGGACGTGGACGCCCTGGTCGAGCGCCTCGGCCTCGGCTCCTGCGGCCGCACCACCTACCGGCGGCTGTCCGGCGGCCAGCAGCAGCGGCTCGCCCTGGCGATGGCCGTGGTCGGCCGCCCCGAGCTGGTCTTCCTGGACGAGCCCACCGCGGGCCTCGACCCCCAGGCCCGCCGGGCCACCTGGGAGCTGGTGCGCGACCTGCGCCGGGACGGCGTCACCGTGGTCGTCACCACCCACCACATGGACGAGGCCGAGCAGCTCGCCGACCGGGTCGCCATCGTCGACCGCGGCAAGGTGATCGCCGACGGCACCACCGAGGAGCTGTGCCGCGACGGCGCCGAGGGCGCGCTGCGCTTCGACGGCCCGCCCGGCCTCGACCTCGGCCCGCTGCTCAAGGAACTGCCCGAGGGCGCCACCGCCGCCGAGACCGCCCCCGGCAGCTACCGCGTCGAGGCGCCCGTCGACCCCCGCCTGGTGGCCACCGTCACCGGCTGGTGCGCGGCCTCCGGCATCCTGCCCGAACGGCTGTCCGTCCAGCGCCGCAGCCTGGAGGACGTCTTCCTCGACCTGACCGGACGGGAGCTCCGCTCGTGAGCACCACGGACTACTCCCCCAGGCCCGGCGCCGCACCGGTCGGCCGGATGCTGCTGGCCCAGACCGCGTTCGAAACCCGGATGCTGCTGCGCAACGGTGAGCAGCTGCTGCTCACCGTGGTCATCCCGACCGTGCTGCTGGTGCTGTTCTCCGCCGTGGACATCGTCGCGGTCGAGGGCCCGGGCAAGCGGGTCGACTTCCTGGCCCCCGGCCTGCTCGCGCTGGCCGTGATGTCCACCGCCTTCACCGGCCAGGCCATCGCCACCGGCTTCGAGCGCCGCTACGGGGTGCTGAAGCGGCTCGGCGCCAGCCCGCTGCCGCGCTGGGCGCTGCTGACCGCCAAGACCGGCTGCGTCCTGGTGACGGAGGCGCTCCAGGTCGCGCTGCTGTCGGTGATCGCGCTGGCCCTCGGCTGGTCCCCGCACGGCGACCCGCTGACCGTCGCCGCGCTGCTGGTCCTCGGCACCGCCGCCTTCTCCGGGCTCGGCCTGCTGATGGCCGGCACCCTGAAGGCCGAGGCCACCCTGGCCGGCGCCAACCTGGTGTTCATCCTGCTGCTGCTCGCCGGCGGGGTGATCGTGCCGCTGGGCAAGTTCCCCTCGGCCGTACGGTCGGTGCTGGAGCTGCTGCCGATCTCGGCGCTCTCGGACGGCCTGCGCTCGGTGCTCCAGGCCGGCGCCGGGGTGCCGTGGGCGGACCTCGGCATCCTGGCCGGCTGGTCGGTGCTCGGCCTGGCCGCCGCGGCCCGCTTCTTCCGCTGGGAGTAGCCCTCCGTGACAACACGCGACGCCCCCCGGCCACGTGCGGCCGGGGGGCGTCGCGCTTGCGCCGTACGGTCCGTCAGCTCTCGCTGCCGCCGCGGCGCTTGCGGGCGAGCAGGACGAGCGCGCCGCCGACCAGCAGCACGCCGCCGCCGGCCGCCGCGATCATCGGGGTCGCGTCGCTGCTACCGGTCTGGGCGAGCGCCGGAGCGCTGGGGCTGGGCGCCGGGGCGGGGGGCGTGCTCGGGGCGGGCGTGGCCGACGGGGGCGGGGTCGGCGTCGGGGTGGCCGACGGCGGCGGGGTCGTCGTCGGGGTCGGCGTGGGGGTGGGGGTCGGGGTGGGCGTGGGCGTGGGCGTGGGGGTGGGAGTCGGGGTGGGCGTCGGAGTCGGGGTGTGGCACGGATCGATGGTCTTGGTCTCGTTGATGTTCCACCCCTTCTCGTTCGGGTTCTCCGTGGTGGAAACCACCAGGGTCGCCTTGATGGGGGCGTTGTGGTCCTTCACCGGGAAGGTCCCGTGGTACTCCGCCGGGAAGATCTTGCCGTCCAGGACCTTGTCGCCGTCGATGGTCAGGCTGACGGTGTTCCTCACGGTCTCGTTGCCGCTGTACTTGGTCAGGTCGACCACGACCTTGTCGCAGGTCACCGACCAAGTCGGCACGTGCGCCGAGGCGTTGGAGGCCAGCGCCAGGGGCAGTAGAAAACCGGCCGCAGCCGCCCCGGCGAGTGCCGTGGCGCCGATCGCGAAGTGCCGCTGCTGTCGCACCATTACCTTGTTCCCCTCCGAACGGTCTTGTGCAGCAGGCGTGTTGAGTGGTTCGCGGTGGCCCGCTACGACTGTCCGGGGGACTCTACCGGCACCTCCGTACCCCGCCACACCCCGCCGTACGACCGGATTTCGACTGTCCGTCCGTCTTCCGATGTGCATGACCAGCCCATCACAGCTGTCACCTCGCAGAACACGGATTCGTCAAAGCTCAATAAACTCGGCCACTTTCAAGACAGAACAGCGCCCCCGGTGATCGACTTCAGTCACCGAGGGCGCCGTTTCGGTCAGTCGACGAACTCACGTCGATCGACCCTGCCGGTTCAGGCCTTCTTGGCCGCCCTGCGCCGGGCGGCCACCACGATCGCACCGCCGGCCGCGATCACGACCGCGCCGCCGATCGCCAGCGGCAGCACCGGACCGGAGCCGGTGTGCGCCAGGTTGCCGCCCCCGTCCGGCTGGGCCGACGGGCTGCCGGAGGCCGTCGGAGCGTTCGTCGCACCGGCCGACGGGCTGGCCGAACCGCTCGGGCCGGGCGCGCCACTGGTCGGAGCGGACGGGCTGCCCGACGGGCTCGCCGAACCGCTCGGGGCGGTCGGCCCGCTCGGGGTGGCCGACGGCGAGCCGCTCGGAACGGTCGGCGGCACCGTCGCCGGGCCGGACGGCGTCGGGCCGGTGGTCGGCAGGCAGCCGGTGAACGGGTAGTGGTGCGTCTCCGCGCCGCCCTTGCCGGTCAGCGAGGCGGCGATCACCGAGCCGTTGACCGGACCGGCGCTGCCGAGGTCGAAGGCGGCGTTCGGCGCGAGCACAGAGCCGGACCAGGCGGCCGCGCTGTTCTTGACCACCTTGGTGGCGGTCGGGAAGTTCCACAGCAGCTTGGCGCGGATCGCCCCGCCCGAACCGCTCTGCAGCTTGTCGTCCAGCAGGAAGGACTTCTTGCCCTCGTCCCACAGGTGGAAGCCGGTGGTCCCGGCCGCCGCCATGTCGTACGAGCCGCCGGTCACGTTGACGACCGTCACCGAGCCGAGCGGAACCCTGATGAAGACGTCCTTGGCGCCCTGGAGCTTCGCCGCGTCGATGGTGAAGCTGTTGTACTTGGCGTCGATGCCGGTGAGCGAGAGCTCGGCACCCTTGGCCTCGATGCTGGCACCGGCGCTCTGCGGCACCGCGGCCAGCGCGGTGGAGGCGGCGCGCAGCTTGGCGAACTCGGCCTTGAAGTCGATCGGCGAGGGGCCCTGGGCGATGCTGCCCTGGTGGGCCTGGACCACCGCGCCGTCGGCCTTCGAGCCGTAGACGCCGTTGCCCTTCATCACCTGGGTGTTGTGACCGGTGATCTTGCCGGCCACGACCAGGGCGTTCTTGCCGGGCAGCGCGTCGACCTGCGCCGCGGTCAGCTCCTGGCCGACCGAGAAGCCGCCGGTGAAGTCGGCGTTGCCGCCGACCGCGACCGCGCCCTCGGCGTCGGGAGTGTGGGTGTCGTCGCCCTCGATGAAC
Source organism: Kitasatospora sp. NPDC056783 (assembly GCF_042789895.1). Classification (NCBI taxonomy): domain Bacteria; kingdom Bacillati; phylum Actinomycetota; class Actinomycetes; order Kitasatosporales; family Streptomycetaceae; genus Kitasatospora; species Kitasatospora sp. NPDC056783. The sequence continues at coordinate 12,531 of NZ_JBHUAF010000037.1, read as the reverse complement.
TCGCCGTAGAGGGTGGCGACCCCGAGGCCGCGGCACTCCTGGCCGGGGTCGGCGGCATGGGCGGCGGGGGCGATCAGGCCGGCCAGTGCGAGCGAGCCGCCGGCGGCGAGCGCGGCGGCGGAAATGGGTATGCGCATGTGCAGGATCTCCGCGTGTGTGCGGGAAGTGTGGGAGAGGCCCGAAGAAGGTATGGACCAAGCCGCACTCTTTCCGCCAAACGGGTGAATGGTCAAGACCAATGCAGATCTTGACCGAAGCACCCCGGTTTGTCCGCGTGTCTCCCCTCCGCGTGTCGTGATCACCGCCCTTCCGTACACCTCCGCGCGTCCCTCCCGTACACCTCCGCGCTACCCGTCAGTACCTCCGCGCCCTCCCCGCCGAGGCCCCCGCGCCCCGCCCGTGACGCCGTGCCCCGCCCCAAGATCGCCTGTAAGGCCGCCTACGATTGACCCCGTGCCTAACCCCTTCTCCCTGCTCGCCGAGCGCTGGCAGCCCTCCGCCGCGATGGTCCGACGCGCCGCGTTCGCCGCGCTCGTGATGAGTGTGGTGATCGTCGTCACCGGTGGTGCCGTCCGGCTCACGGCCTCCGGCCTCGGCTGCACGACCTGGCCCCGCTGCACCGACGAGAGCCTGACGCCCACCGCCGAGATGGGCTTCCACGGCGTCGTCGAATTCACCAACCGGATGCTCACCTACGTGCTGAGCGCCGCCGTCGGCTGGGCGATCCTGGCCGCCCGCTGCCACCGTCCGTGGCGGCGGAGCATGACCAAGCTCGGCTGGGCGCAGTTCTGGCTGGTGATGAGCAACGCCGTGCTCGGCGGCATCACCGTGCTGACCGGCCTCAACCCGTACACCGTGGCGCTGCACATGATCGCCGCGATGGCCCTGGTCTGGGTCGCGCTGCTGATGTGGGAGCGGTCCAAGGAGGGCGACGGCCCGCCGGTGCTCTCAGTGGCCCGCCCGATCCACCAGCTCTCGTACGTCCTGGTCACCGTGGTCGGCCTGCTCGTCGCCGCCGGCACCCTGGTGACCGGCGCCGGCCACCACCCCGGTACGCCCAAGGACAACAAGATCGTCCCGCGCATCCCGATCGACTACGACCGGCTCGCCCAGTTCCACGCCGACTTCGCGTTCGTCTCGGTCGGCCTGGCGATCGCGGTGATCTTCGTCTTCGCCGCCGTCAAGGCCCCCCCGGCGGCCAAGGCCCGCGCCAAGGAACTGCTCGCCGTCCTGCTGCTCCAGGGCGTGCTGGGCTTCGTCCAGTACTTCACCGACGCCCCCGAGCTGATGGTCGGCCTGCACATGCTGCTCGCCGCCCTCACCTGGATCGCCGCCCTCCGCGTCCCCCTCGCCCTGCGCACCCGCACGGTCGAGGAGGTCGCCGCCGACACCCCGGCCCCACGGACACCCGAGACCGCCACCGTCTGAACCTCGCCGAAGGCCCCCATCCCCCGGGATGGGGGCCTTCGCCGTGTCGTCACAGCAGGCGTCGCCCGTCGTGAGTCCGGATACTCGGCGCCGCGTCGTCCCGCAGCGCGTCCAGGACACGGACCGCATAGACCTCGGCCATCCACTCGGACGCCTCGGCCGGCGTGAGCCAGTCCACCTCGATCGCCTCGTCCGAGAGTCGCTCCGCCCCGCTCTCTGGTCGGCATCGGAAGACGAGGGCGACGATCCCTCGGCTCAGGTTCTTGTAGACGCCGGTCAGCCGCTCCACGCCGACCTTGATCCCGGTCTCCTCGTAGACCTCGCGACGCACGCCGTCCTCGATGGCCTCGTCCAGTTCCAGCACGCCGCCCGGAGGTTCCCAGGTCCCGTTGTCCGCCCGGCGGATCGCCAGCACCCGGCCGTCCTCCCGCACCACCACCCCCGCGACGGACACCGAGTGGAGCGGCGTTGACCGGGAACTCATGCGCGCGCCGCCGGACGGGGCAGATCGAGGACCATCACGTCGTGGCGAGCCGCGCCCTCCCATGGGATCGCCGACCCGACGCGCCGGTAGCCCCACGCCCGGTAGGACGCCTGGGCCGCAGCCGCCTCCGGTCGCGTGTTCAGCATCACCCGGGCGCTGTCGATGCCGTCGACGAGGACGCGATGCATGCGGGTGGCGATCCCCTGGCGGCGCCACCGAGGCCGGACCGCCAGCTCGAAGAGACCGAACGTGCGCCTCCCGTCCTCCTGCCGGAGGTCCTCGGGCACGGGATCGAGCAGGGTGTCCCACCATCCGGTGTTCGCCGACAGCGGGTAGCCGTACGCCATGCCCACAACGGTGTCACCGTCGAAGGCGATCACCGCCCGGAACCCCCGACGACGCGTCTGCGAGCGGAACCGGCGGAACGCCCGCTCCACGTCGCCCGGCCCCTCGCCGTAGGGAGGCTCCGCGAAAGCCTCCGCGAACACCTCCTTCAGCCGGCCCTCCAACTCGACCGCCTGCCCGCCCTCCAAGAGCCGAACCGCCACCGTCACACCGTCCTCTGTTTCCGGGCCGAAACCCCGAGCGATCGAAGCTCCTCAACGCAGTCCCGCGCAATCGCCGTATCAACTCGGACCGCAGCCGACGCCACCGAACGCAGCCGGTCTGCCAACCTAGCCGAGGTCATTCCCTTCGCCGCATTGGCGCTGGCCACCGCCTCTGCACATGCTTCCTCGACGTTGCCGGCCTTCATGAGCACCTCGGCAAGTCGGGCCCTGTACAACGCCGCGTTTCGGCTGTACTTAGGACCGAGCAGTTCGACAGCAGAGCGAAGAAACGGGATCGCATAGGCAAGTTGCCCAGCTTCGACATGCCATGCAGCAGTGGCGTAGTCCACCTCAACCTGACCCGCAAATGCTGTCCATGGCGGCGCATCCGTGTCGTTGTCCGATCGGTCCTTCCACGTCAGTGCCTGGGAGAGAGCTCGGCGGGCCCCCGAGTGGTCACCAGCAGACGAGAGCGCCCGCGCCTGCCGCAGGGCGACGACTGATTTCACCTTCGGCCCGCCGTATCTCTGCGCAATCGCCCCTGAGGCAGTCGCTGCCGCGATCGCCTCCCACGGCCGTTTCTGCTCGACGGCGAGCAGGGACAGACTGTCGAGCGCGCGGACTTCCAAGAGCGGGTCGCCAACCAGACGGGCCGAGGTCAGGGCCTCAGTACATGCCGCACGGGCAGCCGCCATCCTTCCTGCGTCGAACTCAATCCAGCCGAGATGGGAGAACAGTGTTCCGACCAGGGCGTGGAGGTCGCGTCCGACCGGCGCAATGTAAACCCCTCCGGTCATGGCCTTCTCAACGCTCTGCAGAACGCGCGCGGCACACTGCCGGGCGATGCGGCCGCCTTGCGCGTGGTCGATGGCATACAGGCATTCGACCTTGGACCTGAACACCTGGACATCGGCCGAGCCGATCCGGCGACCGGCCTGCGTGGGGACGAGAACGGAAGCCCCGAGCAGTGCTCCGACGTCCACAACGAACTGTCGCCGCTGTACCGCGCCCTCCTGATGCCCGCTACTCGGGCTGCTACGAGCCCGCCCGGGAGGCACCGTGAAGCCCATCTCCTCAAGCGGGACCCCCAACAATGCTTCGAGTACCGCTTGTTGGCCAGGGTGCGGCAACGGCGGGCTGGGAGACTCCCATCTCCTGAGATGACGAACGCTCACCGCAGCGCGAACATCCATGCGTTGCGCCATGTCGAGGAACGCGGCGACGAAGCCCTCCTGCGTATGTCCAGCAGCCTTCCTCAGTCCAGCGAGTGATCGTGCAGCCACAGAACCCCCAGCGATCGGCGACATCAGACGAGTCGAAACGTCCGGTGAAGTGTCCGGCCGCCCGGACCCCGCACGCCGCCCCTGACCGGTGAACTAGGAATACCTCGCTGGCAGATCAAGGTCCAGGGAGGATCAATCGGACCACCCGAGGGAGTGACCTCGATGTCTCCGCCCAGCGCGCTGCCGACATCGTCAAACGTCGACAGGAAGCAACCTCGCTTCCCTCCAGAAGTCGCCGACATCGAGTCCGCTGACGGCGAACTCGCCACTCCGGCGACGATCTGCCTGCCTTACCGGCCCGAGTCGGTGAGCGCTGCTCGCCGCTTCGTCCGCGTAAAGCTGCGGGAGTGGGGGCTGGACGATCTGGTGGACGACTCTGCCGTGATCGTCAGCGAGTTGGTCACCAACTCCTCCAAGACCGGCTGCCAGACCCGCATGCTCGTCGGCGTCCGCCGCCCGAGCGACCGAATCGTCCGCATCCTCGTCGGTGACGGCTCCCGCTCGATGCCCGTGATGGTCCAGGCCGGGCCCGACTCCACGTCCGGCCGGGGCCTCGCGATGGTCCACCGGCTCACCCGTGGCCGCTGGGGCGTCACGCTCCTCCCGTTCGGGAAGGTCGTCCACGCCGACCTCACGACGCCTTCGCCGATCTCTACGTGAACCGGCGACTGCCGGTAGCGAGCCAGGGCTCCGACGGCGCATCGCCGTCGTCCCCACCCCCCCTCAACGTCCGAAAGCCCGAACGCCCATGCACCTCGTCACCCTCGCCCGGCACACCCTCTCGCGCGGAGCCACCCCGGCCACCACATACGCGCTCCTCGCCCGCCTCGGCCACCGGCCCCTCCCCTGCGCCCAGGCCGTCTGCGTCGCCCTCGACATCCCGCCCGCCGAGATCACCCGCCGCCTCGCCGACTGCCACGACGCCCTCCTCGCCGACCCCCGACCCGACTCCGAAGCCGACACCGGCGAAGTCCTCGAAGCCCTCGGCGTCTTCGACGTCCCCGCCACCCTCACCCCCACCCAACGGACCGTCGTCGCCCTCCTCACCACCGCCGTCGACGCCCACGGAAGCCTCCGCCCCGGCCACCACCACGGCCTCCAGCGCTGGTTCACCACCGGCAACCTCACCACCGCCTACCTCTCCCTCACCACCACCCACCCCCTCCCCCGCACCGGAAACCCCACCACCTACTGGACCACCCTCACCACCGCCGGCGAACTCCTCACCACCACCAACCCCGACCCCCGCCTCACCTACGCCCTCACCCACTGCCGCGCCCAAGCCACCCGCACCTGAATCCCGGGGCTGCGTAAGAAGTCGGCCCCACCGACTTCTTGCGCACCTCAACGACCCAAGGCCGGAATCACGCAGAACGGAGAGGGCCGCCGTGAACACCGCGAGAGTCCAGCAGGAGGCACACCTGCTGCGCCGCTACCAGCACCGGATCCACCGTGTTCCCCGAAACCTGGTGGTCCAGCCGACCGGCTTCTGCAATCTGAACTGCACGTACTGCTACCTGCCCGACCGCGATGACAAGGCCCCCATGCCAACGGCTGTCGCCGAGGCCGTCGCACAGTCGGCGAGCGAGCTCGTGAACGGCCACCACGGCAAGCCCCTCGGGCTGATCTGGCACGCCGGAGAACCGCTGGCACTCGGACGGCGACGTTTCACGGAGTTGCTCCAGCCGTTCGAGGAACTGCGCCGCAAGGGCCTGCTGGAGCACGCCGTCCAGACGAACGCCACTCTGATCGATGACGAGTGGTGCGACCTCCTGACCGAGTACGGGTTCCGGGTCGGCGTCAGCATCGACGGCCCGAAGGACCTGACCGACCGACGCGTCGACCGCAAGGGCCGTCCTGCATTCGACCGGATCATGAAGGGAATCGAGCGGCTACGGCACCGCGGTGTTCCGTTCTCGTTGATCGCCGTCGTCAGCCGGGAGAGTGTCAACCACCCCGACCGGCTCCTCGACTTCCTTGCCGCACTCCGGCCCGTCAGCATCGGCATCAACATCGAGGAGCTGGAGGGCGTCAACACCGAGCGCCACCCGCCCACCCGCGAACAGGCCGTCGAGTTCTGGCAGGCGGTCCTTGCCTGGTCACGTCGTCAACCGGGCGGCACGGCTCCGGTGCGGGAACTGGAACGCCTCGGCCGGTACCTGCGGATGAGCCGCGCCCAGCGCGGCGGCCACGCGCAACCGAGCCGCACCGATCCCTTGCCGACCATCGCCAGGAACGGCGACGTGTTCCTGCTGTCCCCCGAACTGGCGGGCATCACCGCGCCCGCCTACAACGACTTCCGGGCCGGGAACGTCCTTGACCAGCCGATCGGCGCCATCCTGGGCCAGGCGCACCGGTTGAACTACGTGGGCGAGTTCCTGACCGGCCTGGAGGAGTGCGAGTCCACCTGCGAGTTCTTCGACTACTGCCGGGGCTCACAGGCCGGGAACCGCTATTTCGAGCACCGAACCTTCGCCGTCGCCGAGACCGACTACTGCCGTGTCACCGAGCAGGCCCCGCTCTTGGCACTGGCCGACACCGTGCGCAAGGAGCAAGCCACATGACCGTCCTGGAACTGCTCGCCACCGCCGACGCTCCCGCCGTCGCGGATCTGATCGCCGCCGTCATCCCGGCGGGCGGGACACCCACGGTCGAGTGGAGCAACCAGCCGACCTGGGACAACCGTGGTGGGGGCCCATGGGACAACGCCCCGTCCTGGGACAACTGGCAGAGCGCCCCTTGGGACAACTGGAACAACGGGCCGTCCTGGTCCGACTGGTCCAACCGCTGACACCACCGGCCACACAATGGGGACTTCCCCAGCCAACGCCGCCCGCTGCTCCCGGGGAAACCGGCGGCACCCGACTACCGACCGGAGAACCCCCGTGCCCACCCGCCGCTACGGCCGCACCACCATCACCCTCCCCGACCCGGGCGACGACCCGTACCTGGGCGTCATCAACTCCCCTCCCCGGCCCGGCAGCACCGTCACGGAGTTCCGCTACACCGACCAGGACATCCGCGACCTCGACCTCACCGAGACCGATCTGCGCAACGGCATCCTCCACAACGTCAACGCCCAGCGCACCACCATCGAGAACGTCCGCTTCAGCTCCGTCCGGATCACCGACAGCGATCTCGGCTCGCTCCAACTGACCGGCAGCAAGGCGTCCCGCACCCTGTTCCGGGACTGCCGGCTCATGGGCGCGGCCATCACCGGCGCCGTCCTGGACAGCGTCCTGTTCGAGAACTGCCGCCTCGACTACGCCGCCTTCGACCGGATCCGTGCGAGCGGCCCGGTCGTGTTCGACCGGTGCGTACTCACGGAGGCCACCTTCACCGCCTGCGACCTCACCGGCGTGGTGATGCACGACTGCACGCTGCGCGCCACCGGGTTCGGGGCCGGCACGTACAAGGAACTCGATCTGAGCGGCAGCGACCTGTCCACCATCCGCGGCGTCGGCAACCTGCGGGAAGCCGTCATCAGCCGCGCCCAGCAGCACCAGCTCACCGATGCCCTCCTCGCCGAACTGGACGTCACCTACAGCGAGGACCTGCCTCCGCACCACTGACCGCCACGCGAAGGGAACGCCTGCGTGAGGCCGCTCATCATGTTCACCGACTACACCAAGCTCCGTGACCGCTGCCAGATCGCCACCACGGCGGTCGTGCACGACCAGCCTGCTCACGAAGACGGGGCGGTGATTCCGACCGGTCGGTGGACACCCATCAGCGCCACCGAGGCCGATCTCCTGCGCGCGCCGCACCACGTGCCGGGAACCGAGGCCGTCGAACTCGTCGCCTTCCCCGACCTGCACACCTCAGGCGTCATGGACGGCCCCTGGTGGACCACCCATCCATCGTTCACCCGATCACCGCGCACCCGATACGCCAACCACGCCACCAGCCCCGCGGGCGACCTCACCGTCACGGTGAACCCCGCGAACGGGAAGCGGCTCGGTATCCACCTCGACAACTGGGACCGGCTCCCGTACCCCCACCGTCGATCGTCCCGTCGCAGGCTGTGTTTCAACGCGGGCCCTGGCTCCCGCTACCTCCTCATCGGCGACACGGACGCGTCGGCCATCTGCCGGCGCCTCGGCAGGGACGACCCGACGCACTACCCGCACACCGACGACATCCGCGCCTACGTGCACACCGGGCATCCGCTGCGCTGCCTGCGGCTGCGGCTCGACCCCGGCGAGGGATACCTCGCCCCCACCGAACTGCTGCCCCACGACGGCTCCACGATGGACCTCCCCGATCCCTCCACCGCGGCCTTCTGGCTCGACCACTGGCCGATCGGGGCGTTCCCGTCCGTGATCTGACCGGGCGGACACGAGGTCGACTGCGGCGAGGAACCGTCTCCACGGGTCGGAGGGACGGCCCTCCACCCCACCGCTCAGAACACCGGCGGCCGGCCCAGCTTCGCCATCCGCCGCACCGTGCGCCACCGCATCGGACGGCGTGGGGGGCAGGGGGTGCGGACGCCCTCGAAGAACCCGGACCACCAGGCCTTGAGGCCGGACAGCGGCGGGCGGCGCAGCAGCGTGTACAGGGTCCAGGAGGTGAGGTAGACCGGCACCAGGACGGCCGGGAGGTGGCGTTTGGCCAGCCAGACCCGGTTGCGGGCGGTCAGCCGGTAGTAGGTGGCGTGCCGGGCCGGGTCGGTGCGGGGGTGCTGGAGCACCAGGTCGGCTCGGTAGTCGATGCGCCAGCCCGCGTCCAGAGCGCGCCAGGCGAAGTCGGTCTCCTCGTGGGCGTAGAAGAACGCGGCGGGGAACAGGCCGACCTGGTCGATCACGCTCATCCGGATGGCGTGGCCGCCGCCCAGGAAGGTGGTGACCGGCCCGGACGCCAGGGGGTCCGACGCGCCGAGGCGGGGGACGTGCCGACGCTGGGTGTGCCCGGTCTCGTCCGCGATGCGGAAGGACACGATGCCCAGCTGCGGGTCCCGCTCGAAGGCCTCACGGACCAGCCGGAAGGTGTCGGTGCGCGGCAGCAGGCCGTCGTCGTCGAGGACGACCAGGACGTCGGTGCCGCCCAGTTCGCGCAACCGCTCGACGCCCGCGTTGCGGCCACCGGGGATGCCGAGGTTCTCCGGCAGCTCCACGGCGTCCACCCAGTCCGGCAGTTCGGGCAGCTTCGTGCCCTGCCCGAGCACCACGGTCCGCACGCCGCCGCCGGCGCCGTCCTGGGCCCGTACCGAGTCCAGCAGCGCCGTCAGCTCCGCAGGCCGGTCCCCCATCGTCAGCACCACCACGCCCAGCGTGACGCCCATCGCACCCGACCCTTGGTTGAGGAAACTGCGGGCCACCCTCCCACACCGTCCGCTCCGGCCGGTAACCGAACGCCCTTCGTTCACCCGCGGGGAGGGCGTGCGGCCTGACGGGTGACCGGCTCAGCCCGACTCGAACTTGACCATCGCGTCGCCCGCAGCCGCGGCCGCCGCGAAAAACCTCTTCAACTCGCCCAGGTCGGCGGCCAGTTCATCCGCCCATTCCCGGCTCCACGGCTTCGCGAAGCCCAGGGACTCGACCTCTTCCGCCAGATCCGACTCCAAGTCCCTGACCAGGTCCTCGACCGCGACCTGCCGCAGGAAGTCCGATGCGTCCCGCACCTCCTCGGAGCGGAGCACGACCACCTCCGTCCCGACGATGAACCCGTACTCGGAGACTTCCTTGCCACCGGTCCGTCGCTCGCCGGCGTAGACCGGCAGTCGGGCGACACGGAACGAGGGAGCGTCCGCTCCCATCAGGGCGAAATGCATCAAGCAGCCGTTGCGTTCGACAGCCATCAGCGTTCCGGCTTCACGAAGCGGCCTGAACTCGTTGTCGGACCAGTGCGGCACCGACGCGGCCAGCTCCTCCGGAGTCAGCTCGTCCAGCAGCCGGCCGTCCACCCGCCGCCAGAAGAAGTCCACGCTCATCCCGCGCACCCGCCCTGTCCCTGTTGCCTCGACACCCCTGATGCCGCTCGCACGACAGGCTAGGCGGCCCCTCCGACAAGCCGGACGCATCGACCGCGCCCAGAGGGGCCCGAGCCCCGGGCTCCGCCCGCCGGTCACGCCCAGCGCCAGCCGTTCTTGTGCCTGTGCCGCCGGCAGGAAAAGGTCCACGCGCGACACGGCCCTACGGAACGTCACTTCTCAAACGTGCAGTGCTATTAAATGACAGTCACTCATATGCTGACGAGCACCAAGGACTGCACTTCGAACACGGGGGGAACCGTGCCGAGTCCCTATTCGCCTTCCGCTGTCACCGTCAACCCGTCGGTACTGGAAGGCTGCGGACAAACCGCCCAGCACCTGGGCGGCCAGATACCGCCCGAGACCGCGAAGATCACCGAGCCCAGCGACCAAGCCGCGTCGACGCTCCAGGGCTGGCTCACCGGGCCCGCGATCCACAACTGCGCCGCCAACTGGAAGACGCTGCTGGACAAGCTCGCCGGCGACATGGGCGGCACCGGCGCCAAGCTCGCGACCGCCGCCGCCTCCTACCGGCAGAACGAGCAGAACGTGTCCGCGTCCATGAACGGCGGCGCCGTCACCGGCGACTACCGGCCTCCGGCGAAGGACCCGTTCAACACCGTCCTCACCGGCGACCTGTCCCCTGCCACCGGGGCCCGGTGACACCGATGGACATCGCGACCCTCAAGAACGCCAACATCAACAACATCACCACGGCGAAGAGCGCCTACGACATCCTCATCACCGCGTTCGGACAGCACGCCGAGTCCTGGCAGCACGAGGTCGCCGACCGGCTCGGCTCCTCGCAGTGGACCGGAACCAGCGCCGACGCCGCCACGGCCGAGATCAACGCGCTCGCCACCAAGCTCCAGAACGCCAAGCAGGAACTGTCCTTCATCAGTCGTAGCCTCGCCGACGCCGCCGAAGGGTTCGCCGCCGCCCAGGCTCACCTGATCAGTGCCCTGGACGACGCCAAGGCGGGGAAGTTCACCGTCGCCGCCGACGGCACCATCACCTGGGACAAGGAGCCCACGTCCGCCAACTACGCGGGCGACAAGGCCGAGGAAACCGCCAAGGAGCTCAGCCGACGGATCACGGCCGCCCTCAACGAGGCCACCCACGCCGACACGGAGATCGAGCAACGGCTCAGCCACCTCTCCTACAACGCCAGCAGCGGCACCGGGCTGGACTCGACCGTCGTCAAGAAGGACCAGGAGGCGGTCGCCGCCCGCGACGTGGTGCCCCCCGCCGGGACCGACACCGACACCGTCAAGCGCTGGTGGGACAGCCTCACCGAAGCCCAGCAGCAGCGCTTCATCCTCAACCACCCCGACCAGGTCGGCAACCTCGACGGCATCCCCGTCGTCGCCCGCGACCAGGCCAACCGGATCAACCTGGCGCGGAGCAAGCAGGACCTCCAACTCCAGCTCGACCACCTGGGGCCGGAACCCAAGCAGTTCAGCGGATGGGTCAAGGGAGAACCGATCCCGAACCCCGAGTACGAGGAGTGGCACCGCAAACAGACGGACCTGAAGGAGAAGCTCACCTCGATCAACAACATCGAGAGCCGGCTGACGGGTGACAAGCTGAAAGCCCGCGACGGCACACCGGCCTACCTCATCGGCTTCGACACCAAGGGCAAGGGCCGGGCGATCATCTCCGTCAACAACCCCGACACCGCCGACAACGTCGTGACCTTCGTCCCCGGCACCACGGCCCGGTTCGGCGCTGCGGGCGGCGACGTGGACAAGGCGGACGAGATGGTGAGGGCCGCCAGGGACTCGGACCCCGGCAGCCCGAAGACAACGGCCGCCATCGCCTGGGTCGGCTACGACGCGCCACAGAACCTCGCCGAGGCCTCGACGAACTCGTACGCCAACAACGCCGAGAAGGACCTGGCGCGGTTCCAGAACGCCCTGCGCACGACCCACGAGGGCAACCCGTCGCACAACACCCTCATGGGCCACAGCTACGGAACCGTTGTCGTCGGCTTCACCATGCGCGACCACACGTTGCCCGTGGATGACGTCATACTGGTCGGCAGCCCCGGCGTGGGCGTCGATCACGCCAAGGATCTGAACATCGACCCGTCCCACGTCTACGTCGCCCGGGGCAGCGAGGACACGATGATCAAGCACGTGGCGAGCACCAGTCTGCTCTTCGGGCTGGACCCCGTGGACAACGGCTTCGGGGCCCAGCACCTCCCGGCCGGCAGTACCGACCACTCGCACTACTGGCTGCCGGGCAGCGAATCCGTCAAGGCGTTCGGCGCGGTGATCGCGGGCAACGGGATCGGCCGGTGAGTCGGCACCAGGCGATCACGGCAACGATGGCCGCCGCACTGCTGTTGACGATCACCGCGTGCGGCAAGGACTCCGATGCCCCGACCATGACCCGGGCGCAGGCGAAGCAGCAGACCGTGGACTACATGGGACAGGCCCTCACCGACCTGCCCCAACCGGTCGCCACGGCCGGCGAGCGGGAGAACGGCACCAACTGCTTCAAGAACGATGCCCCCTCCGAGTACGACGGCCAGGTCGTGGAGGTCACGGAGAGGCGGGTATCCGGTATTCCGATGGACCGCCAGGCCGAATACGTCGCGCACCTCCGGACCCGGATCGAGTCCATGGGGTTCCAACAGGACGACTCCGGCGCCTTGCGCACCTCCGCCCACTTCACGAACTCGGCCAACAAGTTCACCGGCTCCATCGACGGGATCGGCAGCTCGTACGGGGTACTCGTCATCGGCTTCTCCTCCCCCTGCGTGTGGCCCGATGGAACCAAGCCCCCACCGTGAACCGCTCGTGGGGCGGGCCCGGG
>NZ_JBHUAF010000036.1:0-35795 GCF_042789895.1 Kitasatospora sp. NPDC056783 | reverse complement strand
GCTCCGACCGCCGGCCCGGCCGGTTCAGCCGGCTCAGCCGGCAGGCTGCTGCTGGGTGGCGCAGTGGATGCCACCGCCCCCCGCCGCGATGTGGTCGATGTCGACCCGGGTGACCGTGCGGCCCGGGTGGAGCTCGCCGATGATGCCGGCCGCCCGGTCGTCGGCGGCCCGGTCCCCGAACCGGGGGACGACGACGCCGCCGTCGCAGACGTAGTAGTTGACGTAGGTGGCGAGGAAGTCCTTGCCCGTCCCCCGGATCAGGCCGGCGTCGGGCTCCGGGAGGTCGACCACCTCGATCGCGCGGCCCTTGGCGTCGGTCTCCGAGCGGAGCACCCCGAGCGCCTGCGCGGAGGCGGTGGTCCAGACGTCCGGCGGGGTGTCGGCGGCGGGCCGGTGCAGGACGACGGTGCCGGGCCCGGCGAAACGGGCGAGCGCGTCGACGTGGCAGTCGGTGATGTCCTGCCCGGCGACGCCCTGGAACCAGATCACCTTCTCGACGCCGAGCAGTTCCCTGAGGCCCGCCTCGATCCGGTCGCGGGACGCGCCCGGGTTGCGGTTGCCGTTGACCCAGGAACTCTCGGTGGCCATCAGCGTGCCCTGCCCGTCCACCTCGATGCCGCCGCCCTCGCCGGTGACCGGCGCCCGGAGGCGGGTGATCCGGTCGTGGTCGAGGAGGCGGCGGGCGACCAGGGCGTCGTCGGCGTGGGTCTGCTTGTCGCCCCAGCCGTTGAAGTTGAGGTCGACCCCGGCGATCCCCTGCGGGCCGGTGACGAAAGTCGGGCCGGTGTCCCGGATCCACAGGTCGTCGACGGCCAGTTCGAGCACCTGGACCGAGGAGCCGCAGGCCCGTCGGGCCTCGTCCGCCTGATCCGGCCGGGCCAGCAGGACGACCTGTTCGAAGCCGGCGACCGCCCGGGCCAGCCCCGCGATGTCCTGCCGGACACCGGGCAGCTGGTCGCCCCAGACCTGCTCCAGCGCCGGCCAGGCCATGAAGGTACGGGTGTGCGGACCGGACTCGGCCGGCATCGCCCACCCGCCCGCCGCCGGGCTTCCGGCCCCGGCCGTGCCCGGGGCCGGGGCCGTACCGGTCGGCCCGGGCTGCTCCTCCCCGCCACCGCCGGAGGAGCAGCCGCCGGTCAGCGCCAGAGCGGCGAGTACGGCCCCGGACCGCAGGAGCGAACGGCGGGGCGGCCGGGGGTGAGCCATGGGGCCTCGTTCCGGTTGGTGTCGGCTTCGGCTCCGCAGGCTACTGACCGGAAAGTCAGAATCCGGTCCGGCGCGCACCAGCCGTTCGGGGGAATCCGTTCCGGCCGGCCGAGGGCGCCGCACGCTCCCGTGCGCCGTGGAGTCCGCCCACGCGCCCCGCTGTCGGGGATGCCCGGGTGGTGCGCCGGGCAGCAGACTGGTCGGCGACCCCGCACCGGAGGAACGATGCCCACCGCCAGCCGCCCACCGGCCCCGCCCGTCGCCCCCGGACGGCTCCCGCTGATCGGCCACGGGCTCGAACTGTGGCGGCGTCCGCTGGAGTTCCTCGACAGCCTCACCGCGTTCGACCCGATCGTCGCCACCCACCTCGACCCCGACCGCCGGCTGCCCGACCGGCCCGTCGTCCCGCGCTGCGCGTTCCTCCCCTTCGGCGCGGGCCACCACCTGCGCATCGGGGAGTCCTTCGCCCGCACCGAGATGACGGCCGTGGCCGCGACGGTGGCCGCCCGCCGGCGGCTGGCCCCCGTCCCGGGCGCGCCGGTCCGGGGCGTCATGACCAGCACCAACCACCCCGAGAACCTCCTCCTGAGGGTGGAGCCGCGCACGAGCCCGGAACGCCGGGCGTCCTGACCAGTGAGGCCGGGGACACGGGCGTGGCGGCGGAAGGCCGCGCCGGCACGTCGTGGCGTGGATCACAGCGGACCCGGCGCGGTGGACGAAATGCCGCGGCCGCCCAGGTGGTTGGCACTGACAGCCGTTTCCGTCCCGGTGCACGCCACCGCTACCCGCGAGGAACATCCATGACCGGCACCGAGCCCTCCGCCTCCCGCGCGGCCGAGATCCTCTCCCGGCCCGTCGCCGTCAACGGGCTGACCGTGCCCAACCGCATCGCGATGGCGCCGATGACGCGCAAGTTCTCCCCCGGCGGCGTACCCGGCGAGGACGTGCGCTCCTACTACGCCCGCCGCGCCGCCGCCGGCGTCGGCCTGATCATCACCGAGGGGACGTACGTCGGCCACGAATCCGCCGGCCAGTCCGACGACATCCCGCGCTTCCACGGCGAGGAGCAGCTCGCCGGGTGGGCCCGCGTCGCCGAGGACGTCCACGCGGCGGGCGGCACCATCGTGCCGCAGCTCTGGCACATCGGCATGGCGCGCAAGCAGGGCGACCCGCCGTTCGCCGACGCCCCCGCCGTCGGTCCGTCCGGCATCCGGCTGGACGGCACCGAGGGGACGGGGCGGGCGATGACCCGGGCCGACCTCGATGCCGTCATCGGCGCCTTCGCCGAGGCCGCCGCGTCCGCCGAGCGGATCGGCTTCGACGGAGTCGAGCTGCACGGCGCCCACGGCTACCTGCTCGACCAGTTCCTGTGGGCCGGCACCAACCGCCGCACCGACGCCTACGGCGGCGACCCGGTCGCCCGGACGACGTTCACCGCCGAGCTGGTCGCCGCGGTGCGCGAGGCCGTCTCCCCGGAGTTCCCGGTGATCTTCCGCTACTCGCAGTGGAAGGCGGAGAACTACGACGCCCGCCTCGCCGAGACCCCCCAGGAGCTGGAGGCGATCCTCACCCCGCTCGCCGAGGCCGGCGTCGACGCCTTCCACGCCTCGACCCGCCGCTACTGGGTCCCCGAGTTCGACGGCTCCGAGCTCAACCTGGCCGGCTGGACCAAGAAGCTCACCGGCCGCCCGGCCATCACCGTCGGCTCGGTCGGCCTCGACGGCGACTTCGACCGCGCGTTCGCGGGCGAGGGCGCGTCGGTCCAGGGCATCGACGACCTGCTCGACCGGCTGGAGCGCGACGAGTTCGACCTGGTGGCCGTCGGCCGCGCCCTCCTCCAGGACCCGCACTGGGCCGCCAAGGTCCTCGCCGGCCGCTTCGGCGACCTGCGCCCCTACGACGCCGCCGCGCTCCGCACCCTGAGCTGACCCCGCCCGAGCGCCCGGCGGGCCCGGCGAAGCCGCCCGCCGGGCCCGGCCGCCGCCTGCGGCGGGGGTGGCCGGGGCCCGCCGCGGTCAGAAGTACCCCTCCCGCTTGCGGTCCTCCATCGCCGCCTCGGAGAGCCGGTCGTCCGCGCGGGTGGCGCCGCGCTCCGTGAAGCGGCAGGCCGCGAGTTCGGCGATGACCTGGGCGGGGGTCGTCGCGCCCGAGTCGACGGCTCCGGTGCAGGACATGTCGCCGACCGTGCGGTAGCGCACCCGCCGGATCTCCAGGCGCTCGCCCTCCCCCGGTCCGCCCCAGGCGCCGGGGGCGAGCCACATGCCCGCGCGGGCGAACACGCTCCGGTGGTGGGCGTAGTAGAGCGCGGGGAGGCCGATGTCCTCCCGCGCGATGTACCGCCAGACATCGAGTTCGGTCCAGTCGGACAGCGGGAAGACCCGGACGTGTTCGCCGGGGCCGCACCGGGCGTTGTAGAGCCGCCAGAGTTCGGGACGCTGGCGCCCCGGGTCCCAGCCGCCGGACCCGTCGCGGATCGAGAACACCCGCTCCTTGGCCCGGGCCCGGTCCTCGTCCCGGCGGGCGCCGCCGAACACCGCGTCGAAGCCGTGCCGCCCGATCGCGGCCGTCAGCGGGACGCTCTGCAGCGCGTTGCGGCTGCCGTCGGGCCGCTCCCGCAGCCGCCCGTCGTCGATGAACTCCTGGACGGAGACGACGTGCAGGCGCAGCCCGTGGGCGGCGACCAGGCGGTCCCGGTGGGCGAGGACCTCCGGGAAGTTGTGCCCGGTGTCGACGTGGAGCAGCGGGAAGGGCAGCGGCGCCGGGCCGAACGCCTTGTGCGCCAGGTGCAGCAGAACGACGGAGTCCTTGCCGCCCGAGAAGAGCAGCACGGGCCGCCGGGACTCGGCCACCGCCTCCCGGACGATGTGCACGGCGTCCGACTCCAGCAGGTCGAGCGGGGCGAGCCCCGAGCCGCTCGGGCCACTCCCACGCCCACCGGGCCCTCCCGTGCCCGCTCCGCCCGTACCCGCTCCGCCGGCCGGAGTCCCGGTGGCCGTCACGGCGCGCACAGCCCCCGGTCGGTCAGCAGGGCGCGCAGGGCCAGGACCGACTCGGCCGGGCTCTGCCGGTCCGTGTCCAGCCTCAGGTCCGGCCGCTCCGGTTCCTCGTACGGGTCGTCCACGCCGGTCAGCCCGGTGAGCAGCCCGGCGCGCTGCCGCGCGTAGAGGCCCTTGACGTCCCGCCGGGCGCAGACCTCGACCGGCGCCGCGACATGGACCTCCAGGTACGCCGTCCCCGACTTCTCGTGCCGCCTGCGCACCGCGTCGCGGGCCTGCGCGTACGGGGCGATGACGGGCACCAGCGCGAGGACGCCGTTGCGGGCGAGCAACTCGGCCACCACACCCACCCGCCGGACGTTGCGGTCCCGGTCGGCCCGCGAGAAGCCGAGGTCGTCCGAGATCAGGCCGCGCATCTCGTCCCCGTCCAGCACCTCGGTCCGGCGGGCCTCGGCGCGCAGCCGTGCGGCGAGGGCCCGCGCGATGGTCGACTTGCCGGCGCCGGGCAGGCCGGTCAACCAGACCGTGGCCCCGGGGGAACCGGTGCGGCGGGCAGCGGAGCGGGACGGATCGTTCACACCCGCTAGAACGAGGCCCGTGCCCCGACGACACGGCGCCGAGCCGCTCGAAGTGCCCCGTACCCCGGAGGAGCCGAGGTCGTTGGGTACCGGTGTGAGCGCATCCTCGTCCCCGCCGGCCCGGTCCTGGCACGGCCGCGACCTCCCGCACCCGCCGAAGGTCTTCGGCATCGGCCTGTCGCGCACGGGCACCCGCTCGCTGACCGCGGCCCTCGGCGTGCTGGGGTTCGACGTCGTCCACTACCCGGTCGACCGGGCCACCCACCGGACGCTGGTGGCCGGCAGCGCGCGGTTCCCGCTGCTCGAATCGCGCGACGGCCTCACCGACATCACCGTCGTGCCGTACTACCAGGACCTCGATCTCGCCTGGCCGGGCAGCAGGTTCGTGCTGACCGTCCG
Source organism: Kitasatospora sp. NPDC056783 (assembly GCF_042789895.1). NCBI lineage: Bacteria > Bacillati > Actinomycetota > Actinomycetes > Kitasatosporales > Streptomycetaceae > Kitasatospora > Kitasatospora sp. NPDC056783. The sequence goes on along the minus strand of NZ_JBHUAF010000036.1, from coordinate 30,616 downwards.
CGAGGAGGAGAGCTGGCTGCGGTCCTGCCGGACGCACTGGGAACGGCCGCTGCCGGACCGGGGCGATGACCGGGACGTCCGCCTCGAACGCGAGGTCCAGCGCTTCCTGCGGGCCGCGGTGTACGGCTGCCACGCGTTCCACCCGGAGCGGTTCCGCCGGGTGTACCGGCGCCATGTCGCCGACGTGACCCGGTACTTCGCCGACCGGGAGGACGATCTGCTGGTCCTCGACGTCGTCGCGGGCGAGGGCTACGAACGACTCGCCCCCTTCCTCGGCGCGCCCGTCCCGGACGAGCCGTTCCCGCGCCTCGACTAGGCCGGCGGCGGCGTTACCTCCTCTTCGCGATCAAAACCTCGGTACGGACGGTCTGTTCGTAGCGGCCGTCGGAGGCGAGGCCGGCCAGCGCCGTCCGCACGTCCCGCTCGAAGGCCTCCCTCCGGCCGCCGAGGCGGGCGGGGGTGAAGGCGGAGTGGGAGAGCTGGAGGCCGATGACCTCGTCGAGGGTGCGGTCGACGCGGTACGTCCAGTGCTCGGCCGTGACGCGGGGGAAGGGAGAACGCCGGAGCGTCTCACGGTTCGACCCCTCCCGCTCCGGACGGGAGCCGCCGTCCGCGCCGCCGGGGAACGCGCGGTACCGGCCCCGCACCTCGTCCACGGCGCGGGACCACTCCGTCCCGGACGGTCGCGTGGCGACGAGGACGACCCCGCCCCGGGGGTGGACGAGACCGTCGAGGTCGGCGAGGACCCGCTCGCGGGCCATCCAGTGGAACGACCTGCCCATGACGCAGAGGTCCAGCGGAGGAAGGCCCAGCGCGCGCAGGCCGGAGGAATCGCCTTGTCTCCACCGGATGTTGTCGATGTTCCGCCGCTCGGCCGCCGCCCGCCCTTCCCGGAGCATGCCCGGTTCCGGGTCCACGGCGATCACCCGGGCGACCAGCCGGGACAGCGGGAGGGCGAGGGTTCCCGGTCCGCTTCCGAGGTCGAGGACCGTCTGGGTCCCGTTCAGCCCGAAGTCCTCGGCGAGGAGGCCGAAGAGCTCCCCCGGGTACGGCGGCTGGTAGCGGGCGTAGTGCGCCGCGCCGGAGGCGAAGATGTCACGCGGGGTGGCGGACACCAGGACCTCCGACGACCGGCCGGGGCGCACCGGGCCTGACCAGCCAGGACGCGTGGCCCGGCAGGTCCAGCCGCACGGCTGGCCCGTCGAGCGCCACCGAGAGCCCCGGGGGAGGCAGCTCATGGGCGGACTCCCCGCCGCGCGCCGTGAGCAGGACGGCGGACACGTGGATCGATTCCCGCAGCGGCGCCGCCGTCGTGCCCGGGGAGGCCGTGAGGGCGGCCGAGCAGTACGGCACGGCGGAGTGCGGCCCGAAGGCGTTCGAGCCCTGCCCGTGCCGGACGTGCGCCGCCGTCCACCCGTACAGCCCGGCGATGGCGCTGACCAGCCCGTCGTCACGTCGTACGGTGGCGCGGGTGCCGCTGACGCCGGCCCTCGGCGGATTCCGGTCCGCGAGCGCGTAGCCGCCTTCGCGGAGCGTGTGGCCCGGCGGTGCGACCACCCGGTGGACCCTCACCTCCCAGGCGCCGATCACGAGGGACACGCTGTCGATGCGGCAGGCGGCCGGCAGCGCGTCCTCGTCCATCCGGGGCCGGTGCCAGGACGCGGCGTAGTGGTCGGTGACGGCGACGCGGTGGATGCGCTCGCGCCGGGAGACCTGGCCGCTCGGCGAGACGAGGGCGATGTGGTTGTCGAGGCGCTGCTCCTGTGCGGCGCCGCCGACCTCGGGGCCGGTCCGGGTGGAATAGGCGAACTTCGCGTAGTGCGGGTCGTCGCGCCGCGTGCCCGGCGGTGCGACCAGGTAGTGGCTCCCGTGGTTGAGCAGCCGGACCAGGCCGTCCTCGCGGGTGCCGTGGACGAGGAATCCGGGCACCGGGAGCGCCGTCGGGCGCCCGGCGCGCTCGACCGGCGGCTCCTCCTCGGGAGCCGTCCAGACGGGGTGGTCCGCGGGGAGCAGCAGGCCGAGGAACCCCTTGCTCGCGGCGTACGGCGAGCCGGGGCCGCTGTAGGCCTGGGCGGAGGGCCGGAACTCGCCGTACCAGCCCAGCGGCAGCAGCCCCCGCGCGTCGGGCGCCCCGTGGCGGACGAAGTGGCGCAGCGTCGCGCTCGCGAGCCGGCGGGTGAGGCCGGGCGGCAGTGGCGTCGCGTCCTCCAGGGCTCCGAGCCACAGCGGGGCGAGGCAGGCGAACCGGTAGGAGAGCGAGCGTCCGTGGTGCACGGGCGCGCCGTCCGCGCCGAAGAGGTGGACGTACTGGGCCAGGTAGGCGTGCAGGCGCTGCCGGTAGACGGCGGCGCGGGCGCCGGCCCGGGGTCCGGCCATCCGGCTCCAGAGCAGCGTGTAGTAGTGGAAGCCCCAGGCGTTGTAGTAGTCGAAGCGCTCTCCGGCCTCGTACGTCGACTCCCCCTGGTGGACGGTCCCGTCGCCGTCGTCGCGGTAGTCGCCGCGCCGGGTCGGGCCGTCCTGGTACCAGCCGTCGCCCCGGTACCACTCGTCGACGCGGTCCAGCCCCGCCTCGATCCCGGTGCGGTCGCCGAGGGCGCCCACGGAGTCGAGGAACTCCTCCACGACGACCCGGAAGAGCACGTGGTTGTTGTCCCGGGTGCGGCGGCCGACCGCCTGGGACAGCCAGTCGACGAGCGGGCCCCGCGTCGTCGGGGGCAGCCGGTCCCAGAGCCAGGGCCGGGACAGGTGCAGCCCGACCGCGATGGACGCCGCCTCCACGATCTGCTGGGAGCAGTCGGCGATGTCCGGCCAGGCCCCGGGGCCGTCCCGGCGGGCGCCGGCGGCCAGGCCGAGCGCCCAGCGCTCGGTGCGGCCGGCCGGGTCCGCGCCCTCGGCTCCGGCCAGTCGGACGGCGCCGAGGAGGAACGCGCGGGCGAAGCCCTCCAGGCCGTCGGCCTCCGGGCCGGACCAGCTCGCCGCACCGGGTGGTGCCACGGCGGCCCCGTCCGGGCGGGTGAAGGGCAGCAGGGCGTCCAGCAGGCGGTCGGCGACGGCCTCCCAATGGGCTCGTGTCCAGCCGGTGCGCGGCGACAGCCGGCGGTCCTCGGGAGGCACCGGGACTCCCGGGGCGGCGGGCATGGCGGGCGGGGGCATGGGCGCTCCTCCGGCTGGCGGGGCGGGGGTTCGAGGGGGCGGAGCAGGGGGCGGAGCAGGGGGCGTGCCGGGGCCTGCTGGGGACGGGCTGGGTTGCGGCGCGTATCACCACGTGCACCATAAGTCACAGGCAAGCGGTTCGTCCGGAGACTGATCGCCGTCGCTCCAAGCCGAGGAGGCGGGACATGGCGCCCCACCCCGAACCCGCGAAGACCCTCCCCCCAGCGCGCCGGGGCCTCGCGAACACGACCTGCGTGATCACCGGAAGCGCGTCGGGCATCGGCCGCGCCGTGGCCCACGCCTTCGCCGGCGCGGGGGCCCACGCCGTCCTGGTGGACCGGGACGGCGACGGGCTGCGCCGCGTCGCCGCCGAACTCGCCCCGGCGGCCTCCGTGGTGGTGGGCGACATCTCGCGGCACGCGGACTGCCGGGAGGCGGCGCGGGCCGCCGGAGCGACCAGGCGGCCGGTCCGCTCGCTCGTCAACTGCGCGGCGGACTTCCTGGCCCTCGGCGAGGGCGCGGAACCGGCGGACTGGGACCGGAGCCTGGGCGTGAACGTCAAGGGCAGCGCGATGATGACGTCGGCCCTGGCACCCCTGCTGCGCACGGCGGGCGGGGCCTCGGTGGTCAACGTCGCCTCGGTCTCGGGGCACGTCGCCCAGCCCGGCCAGTGGACGTACAGCGCGGGCAAGGGAGCGCTGCTCGCGCTGACCCGCTGCCAGGCGCTCGACCTCGCCGACGACGGCATCCGGGTCAACAGCGTTTCGCCGGGCCTGATCTGGACCCCGGAGACAGACCGGATGACCGGTGGCGACCGGGCCCGCTGGGGGCCCGTGCTCGGCGACCACCACATCCTGCGGCGGGTCGGACAGCCGGAGGAGGTCGCGGCCGCGGTGCTGTTCCTCTGCGGGCCCGGCGCGTCGTTCATCACCGGCGCCGACCTTCCGGTCGACGGCGGCTACCTGGCGATGGGCCACAGCAGGTCGGAACCCGAGGCGCTGCCGGGGCGAACGGACGCGACGGCACACCCCCGGCGGCAATCGGCCTCTCCGGCCCGGCCCTCGCGAACGGACGCACCGGCGCCACCCCCGCGAGCGGACGGAACGCGCGCGTGATGCGGGCCGTCCTGGCGACCGGCAATCCCCGCAAGGCGGCCGAGATCGTCGAACTGCTCCACGGGGTACTGGACTTGACACCCAGACCCGGCTGGCTTCCCGAGGTCGTCGAGAACGGGACGACGGTCGAGGAGAACGCCTTCCTCAAGGCCTCGGCCGCGGCCCTGGCGACCGGTCTGCCCGCCGTGGCCGACGACACCGTGATGGAGGTGGACGCCCTGGGGCGCGCCCCGGGGCTGCTCTCGGCCCGCTACGCCGGCGAGGGCGCGGGCGAGGCCGCGAACGTGGCCAAGGTGCTCGCCGAGATGGCGGGCGTCGCCGCCCCGCGGCGGGGGGCCCTGGTGCGCACCGTGGCGCTGCTCTGCTACCCGGACGGGCGGCGGGTGGTCAGCGAGGGGACCGCCCGGGGACGGATCACCGAACACTGTCTGGGCGACCACGGGTTCGGCTACGACGCCGTGTTCGTACCCGACGACGGCGACGGACGCACGCTCGGCCAGATGACGGCGGCGGAGAAGGCGCGCCTGTACTGCCGGGGGCGCGCCTTCCGAGGCCTGGCCACCAGGCTGAAGAGGGCGGCATGCCAGTCACGCTAGAGCTCGGCGGACACGCGACGGTCCTGATCCGGGCGGACGCCTTCACCCTGCTGTGCGACCCCCACCTGCACGACAGCTACCGCGGCGGCCTCCTCGGCTTCGCCCCGGCCCGACGGGTCCGGCCGGACGCGCTGCCCCGGCCCGACGCGGTGTGGATCTCCCACTCCCACCGCGACCACTTCGACCCCGCCTCCCTGGCCCGCCTCGACCGGACACTGCCGGTCCTGCACCCCGACGACCCGAGGATCGCGCACGCCCTGCGCCGGCTCGGCTTCCGCGACACCTCCGTGGTGCGCGACTGGACGGTGTTCAACCCGTACCCCGGGGTCGAACTGACGTGGACGCCCTCGACCGTGGCCGTCCCCGAACACGGACTCTCGCTCCGCACCCGGGACGCCTTCGTCTGGCACCTGGTCGACAGCCTGGTCACCCCCGCGTGGGTGGAACGGCTGCTCGCCGACGGGCCGCCGCCGGACGTCCTGCTGACCCCCTGCCAGCCGATCGAGGAGACCCGCAGCGTGGAGGGCGTCCCGCCCGGCGCGGACGCGGCCTGGTCCGATCCGCTGACGGCGCTGATGGCGCGGGTCCGCCCCGCGCACGTGGTCCCGCTGCCGGAGGGGCAGTACGGGCTGGGCGACGCGGCCTGGCTCAACGGACACAAGTTCCCGGTGCCGCCCCGCCTGGTCGACCGGGCGCTGCGCGCGGACGACCCGGAGCGCCGGGTGCTGCGCCCCGGCCCGGGAGACCGGCTCACCGTGGCGGGCGGGACGGTGCGATGGGAGGAGTCCGCCGTGGACTGGGTGCGGGCCACGGACGAGCCGCGCGACCGCAGTTACCGTCCGGGGAGCTGGATCGGTGCGCTCGCGGCGCGGCGGCGGGCGGGCGCGGTGGACGTTCCACGGGCCGCCGCCGCCTTGGACCGGCTGCTCACCGGAGCCCCCGGGTCGGTGCCCGGCACGGGCCCGGTGACGGTGCCCGGCCTCGCCGGCCTCGCTGCGGCCGCCCCGGGACGGCTGCGCGCCACCGCCTACCGCCTCGTCACCGTGGGCGCCGACGCCGAACCCCTCGCGGAGCGGACCGTACGGCTGGACGTCGACGGCACCCTGTCCCCGCTGCCACCGGAGAGCGTGCCGGACATCGAGGTGGCGGTCTCCGCCAGCGATCTGGACGACCTGCTCGACGGCCGGCTCGGCTACTCCGCCGCGCAGTACGGCGGACGGCTGCGCGAGGTGCGGCCCGGTCTGGCGGCCGATCCCGGCGCCTGCCCCGCCGTCGTCACCAGCCGTCACGACCCGGTCCCCGCCGACGGGGTGGTGGCGCTGTCCGGGATCGGCCTGTTCGCCCTCCTGCTGCGCGCGCGGCTCGGCTCGGCGCTGGTGGAACTGGACCGCGAGCTCGACACCCGGCTCCAGGACCGCCCGGTGCGCCCGCCCGCCACGGCGCGGGCCCGCGTCCTTCCCCCGGCCCTCAGGCCCCAGTCGCCTCCCTCCGCCCCGGAACCGTCTCCCTCCCTGCCGGAACCGCCTCGCTTCTGGCCGCGCATCGCGCGCTGCCTGGCGCGCGGCGAGGACCCGTCCGCCGCGTCCGGGACGTTCACCGACGCCGGCCGGGTGCACTACCTCGGCGTCCTCGGGCGCGCCGAGTGGCCCGCGCCCACGCCCGCGCCCGGCTCCGCGTCCTCGTCCTCGTCCTCGTCCTCGCACGGGCCGGACGACGGCGTCGGACTGCTCGTGCCGGCGAGCCTGGTGGAGGCCCAACCCCACCTCGGCGGCGGGGTGCGGTTCCCGGACGCCTCCTACCGGCAGCTACTCGCCAACATCGAGCGCTCCCCCGTCCGCCGTTGGCGGGTGTCGACGGCGCTTCCCGCCGGGGTGCGGGTCCCCCGGTGGCGCGCGGCCTCCCTGTTCCCCGTCTCGGTCGAGCGGCTCCGCGCCGACCTGACCCGCCGGGGGTGGGACGGTGAGCTGCTCGGCCCGGACGGTCCCCTGCCGGTCACCACGGGCGGGGCCGAGCGCGACTGGTGGCTCGGCGTGCCCCCGCCCGAGGGACCACCGGGTGACCGGCACGCCCTGGTCCTGCGGGAGTCGCCGGGGTGCCGGCTGCACGGACTCGTCGAGACGGGCCCCGGGCCGGAACAGCCGGAACAGCCGGACCCGGACGGCGCGGTGGCGCGACAGCCCGCATTCCGGGTGTGGGCGGCGCCGCCCTGCCCGCCGACGCCACCGGAGGCCGTCCTGCACACGCTGCTCAGCGGCGATGTGCGGTTCTCCTGGCTGCTGCCGCCCCGGGAGACCGTCAGGACGGCGGGACGGGCGGTCGATCCGGTCGCCTTCGCGGAGCGCGTCGCCCTGCTCGCCCTGGCCGAACTGGCGCGCCGGGCCTACCCGGAGACCGACGCGGTCTGACCCCGGCGGCTTCCGTCCGCCCCCGACAGCCTCCGAAGCTCCTTCCGACCGACCGCGAGGACCGTGATGCTCACCGAACCGCCGCCCAGGACGCTCGCCGAACTGCCGCCCGGGCACCGCCCGGACCACCTCCGCGCCGCGTGTGTCGTCCTCGACGCCCGGGGGCGGGTCCTGCTCGCCGAGCCGCGGTCGGCCGACGGGCGGGCCGGCCTGCCGTGGGCCGTCGTGCCGCCGGGGACCACGGCCCGGGAGGCCGCCGCGCAGGTCGTCCGCCGCGCCTGCCGCCGACGGGTGGCCGCGGACCGGCTGCGCTACCTCACCGAACTCCACCTCCCGCCCGGCCCGCACGGTGAAGTGCCCTACGACCTCCGGGTGTTCACCCACCGCTGGGCAGGCGCCGACCGCCGTGCCACGACCGGCCCGGAGCTCCGCTGGCTCCCGCTGGAGTCCGTCACCGGGGACGGGGACGGACTCGACCCGGTGGCCGCGCACTGCCTCGGTGAGCTGCGGCGCCCCCGCCCGGTGAACGCCTCGGACGGGGAGGCCCTGAGACCCGAGGCCCGGACCCTCGCCGACATCGAGGACGAGGCCCGGCGGCTGATCGACCCCGTCCCCGCCCTGTGGCGCAGGGACGGGGCGTCCCGCGTGGTGGTCATCGGCCCGCCCGCCGTCGGCAAGAGCACGCTGCTGAAGCGGCACACCGCCCGCGCTCCGGACGCCGAGCACGTGCGGGACATCGTCCCGGTGAACCGGGGCCGGAGCCTGAGCCGGGAGCAGGGTCCGGACAACTACCTGACCCGCTACCTGCGCGGCGACGACACCTCGGGGTTCTTCTGCCAGATGGAGACCCTGCTGCTGCGGGTCCTGCAGAACCTCCGCACCGACGAGACCGGCGTCATGGACCAGGACGTGCACAGCTCCCTGGCCTACGCCAAGGCGCTCCGGCTGAGCGGCGCCCTGGACGCCCGGCAGTACGAGACGTACTACCGCTACCACCACCTGATCACCTCCGCGCTGCCACCACCCGAGGCGGTGGTGCACCTGACCGCCCGCACCGACGTGCTGATGCGCCGGCTCCGCCGCCGCGACCGCGTCCTGGAGCGCTCGTTCACCAGCTCCTACGTCTCCCTGGTGGCCCAGTGCTTCGAGGACGTGGCCGAGGAGCTCGCCCCGCGGATCCCCGTCCATCACCTCGACACCTCCGACATGAACCCCGACCAGGTGCTGGCGCGCTTCGAGGAACTGCTCCCGGTGCGCACCGGCCCCGCCACCCGAAGGACCGACCGACATGACCAAGCCCAAGGCTGACTGGCGCAACCCGGGACCCGCCCCGACCAGCGGCCCGCTCATCGACACGTTCGGCCGGATCGGCGGCGACCTGCGCATCTCCGTGATCGACAAGTGCAATCTGCGCTGCACCTACTGCATGCCGGCCGAGGGGCTGCCCTGGCTGGAGAAGGAGGAACTGCTCACCGTCGACGAAATCGACCGGCTCGCCCGGCTGTTCCACTCCCTCGGGGTGCGCGACTTCAAGATCACCGGCGGGGAGCCGACCGTCCGCCGGGAGCTGCCCGAGATCGTGGCCCGCGTCTGCGCGCTGGGGGGGGTGGACGTCTCCATCACCACCAACGGGCTGCTGCTGGACCGGCTGGCCCGTCCCCTGCGGGACGCCGGGCTGCGCCGCATCACGGTGTCCTGCGACTCGCTGATGAGGCACCGGTACGCCGAGATGACCCGCCGGGACGCCTTCGACAAGGTGACCGCGGGGCTGGAGGCGGCCCGCGAGGCGGGCTTCGACCCGATCAAGATCAACTGCGTGGTGATCCGCGGCAGCAACGAGGACGAGGCCGTCGACTTCGCCTCGCTGGCCCGCGAGGGCGGCTACGACGTGCGCTTCATCGAGTACATGCCGCTGGACGCGGAGCGCACCTGGGAACGGGAGAAGGTCGTCCCGGCCGCCGAGACGCTGGCGGCGGTCTCCTCCGCCTACGACCTGACCCCCGTCGCCCAGGACGCGCCACAGCCGGCCACCGCCTTCCGCTTCACCGACGGAGCGCCCGGGGTGCTGGGCTTCATCCCCTCGGTGACGAAACCCTTCTGCGAGAGCTGCAACCGGATGCGCACCACGGCCGAAGGGGCCTTCCGCGTCTGCCTGTTCGCACTGGAGGAGACCGACCTTCGCACCGCGCTCCGCTCCGGTGCCGACGACGCCGAGCTGGAACGCCTGGTCCGCGAGGCCCTGTGGCACAAGTGGCCTGGACACAAGATCAACCACCCGGACTTCGTCCGGCCCGACCGCAGCATGTCGATGATCGGCGGCTGACCACCGTGAACGGCCGTGTGGTCTCCTTCACCTGGGGCCGGGGGCTGGGCCACGTCTCCCGCCAGATCGCCGTGCACAGCGAACTTCGCGGGCTGGGCCGGGACTCCCTGCTCCTCACCGAACGGGCCCAACGGCTGATCGACGACTACGGATTCACCCAGACGGTCCTGCCCACCGACGCCGACAGCCTGGTCGGCGAACCCCTGCACGGCACCGGCCCCCGGGTGGACCACGGCCTCGCCCGGGTCATGGTCGCCCGGGTCCTGCGGCCCGACGACGCGGTGCTCCACGACGTGACGGTGCAACGGGAGTTGTACGACCGCGCCGCCCGGCTCGGCTGCCCGCAGTTCCTGGTGCACCGCTTCCAGCGCAACCACCCCGAGCCGCCCGCCTGGGTGGCCCGCCACGCGCCCGCCATCGGCACGATCTACCTGCTGGGCGAGCCGGGGCGGGCGGAGACCGTCCACGGGGTGCGCGTGCTGGGGGTGCCCCACGTCGTGCGGCCACTGCTCGACGACCGCTCCCCCTGGCCCGAGGACACCCCCGCCCTGCGGATCGCCGTGGTGGCCGGCGGCGGCGGCCACCACGACGCACCCGGCTTCCTCACGGCCGCGCTGCACGGCATCCGCGAGTACGCCCGCCACCGGCACACCGCCACCGACGTCGACGTCCTGGTGCTCACCGGCCCGCACTTCGACGGCGCCGTCCTCGTCCCGCCCGGCATGCCCGGCCCGGTCCGGGTCCGCCCCTACCTGGGCCCCGCCTACGACGTCTACCGCCACGCCCACGCCGCCATCACCCACGCCGGCTACAACACCGTGCAGGAACTCGTCCGCTCCGGCGTCCCGGCCGTCGCCGTCCCCGGCGTCCGCGACTTCGACGACCAACGCGTCCACCTCCGGGCCGCCGCCGGCCCCAACGTCGTGGTCGCCGCCCCCGACGCCCACACCGTCGCCCACGCCCTCACCGAAGCCCTCCACCCCCCGGCCACGACACCCGGCCACCCACCCGCCGCCCCGACCCGCCCGGCCGACGGCGCCACCCGCATCGCCCACGACCTGATCGCCGCCACTTCCTGATCCGGCGAAGCGGCGGTGCGACAGCGGCCCTCATCCCTTCGAACGGTCTTGTTTCCTACGCCTGTTGATGCTTCGTCAGATCTTCGAGGAGGAGGTCCGCGACCACCTCCTCGACCACGGCGACGCGAAGGCCGGCCATGGAGTCGACGAGCCCCTGGTCCCATGGTGCGGGCGTCAGGCGCCCCGGGTCGGGGCCCGAGGGGACCCGCGGCACGGCGGCACGGTAGTCGTCGGCCGCCATCCGCCAGGCAGTGGCGCCGGTCTTGGCCATGACGTGGGCAGCGATACGGATGCCCTCGCCGTCGAAGTCGCCGTGGTAGCGCAGGGACGCGCCGTCGCCGGCGAGCCGGCGCAGCAGGTGGATCACGGCGGTGTTGGGCCAACCGGAGGTGCAGACCAGCGGCGGGCACCGCGGGCCGAATCGCCCCAGGGCCAGGGCGAGCACGCTGGGGTTCTCGGTGATGTGCACGGGCCCTGGGGGACCGGTGAATTCGCCGGGTGAGCGCAGTTGGGCGAGAGTGAGGCTGACGGGGTGGCCGGCCCTGGCGCAGATCCGGGAGATCTCCGCCACCGGGCCTCCTCCCCCGGGCCGGAGACCGGCGGCGAGCACCGTGGCGGACAGCTCGTCGTCGGCCACGCCGGCTCGGCTCCAGAGCGCGCGCCGCGCTTCCGCCGCTTCCGGTACGTCGGTGCCGTACAGCACCGCCAGTGCCCGCAGGACCAGGGAGGACAGCCGGGTCCCGTCGTCGAGGGCGTGGGAGTCGCCGTCGAGGAGGCGGGCGGCGAGGACCGGCAGCGGCTCACCGCCCGCCGGGAGCGCCGCGAGGACGGTCAGCGCGGCGGTGATCAGGCCCCGGGTGCGGTCCGGTGAGCCGTCGACGAGGCCGGTGGCCCGCACCTGGCCGACCCAGTCCAGGAGCGCGGGTTGGGCGGTGACCACCTCGTGGCCGGCCAACCACTCCCACAGGGCCTCGCGTTGGCCCGTCCTGTGGTCGCGCTCGGCGGCCCGGTCGTGGATCGGGCCGAGGATCGCGGTCACCACGTCCCGGACGGGTCGGCCACAGGCGTCCAGCACGGCACTGTCGAGCCCGGCGAGGGCGATCGTCGGTTCGGCGCCGGGGAGCCGGTCGAGTCCCAGGAGGTCGGCCAGTGCCTCCCGGCCGGCCTCGTCGAGCGGTCCGGACCGTACCCGGCTGACCGGGCGGCCGGTCGAGAGACGGCCGTGAACGGCCGACCAGAGGGGTCGGAGCTCGGGGAGGTCGAGGGGGTGGCGGTCCGTCATGCCGGTTCTTCCGTGTCGGCTTCGTCGGGCAGCAGGTCGGTGCCCGTCCAGGTGAAGCGGGCACTGGTGACGGCGTCGTCGCCGTCGCCTCCGGTGATCAACTGGTGGACGGCGATGCCGGAGAGCTCCCGGTAGGTGCACCACTCGTGGTCCGAGGTGAGGACCAGGTCGAGGTCGAGCGCCGCGAGGAGGGCGAAGACCTGCCCGCGGTTGACGGTGTCGACGCCGACGAAGACCTCGTCGAGCAGGATCAGCCGCGGCGCGTCCGGCACCGCCTCGTAGTGCGCGGCGACGGCGGCGAACAGCGGCAGGTGGAGGGCGATGGCCTTCTCACCGCCCGAGAGCGCGCCGTGGAGCTTCTTGGTCAGCAGCTGCCACCCGGAGCCGTTGGCGCGGTCCAGCTTGACGACGAACTGGTGCCAGGCCGTGTAGTCGAGGACCTCGGCGAGCTGTTCCTCCCACGTCGCCGCCGTGTTGCGGGTCTTGGCCTCCTCGATGCGGCCCCGGAAGAAGGCGTGCAGGGCCTCGCGGTCGGCTTCGGTGATCCGCGCCGGGTCCTTGAGCAGCAGCTCACGGGCCGTCCGGGTGCCGGCGGGCAGGTCGGGGTGGATCTGCCACACCAGACGGACAGCCACCCGTGAGGCGGTGCGGACCCGTTCGAGGTGGCCGTTCATCCGCTCGACGAGTTCGCCGGCCTGACGGATCCGGGAGGCGAGGTGGCGGCGGGTGTCGCCGGTGAGGGTCCGGTCGAAGAGGCCGCGCTCGGCGGCGGTGATGTCGTCCTGACTGCGGTCACGGTCGCCGGTGAGGATCGCGAGGAGACCGGTCGCGCCGACCCTGATGCCGTCGACGGTGGCGGTGAGGACGTGGACGTCCTCCTCCGCTTCGAGCTCCAGGTCGGCGCGGCTGCTGAGGCTCTGGCGGGCCCGGTGGACGGCCTCGGAGAGACGGTTCAGCGAGTCGCCGAGATTCCTGATGCCGTGCGCCAGACCCGGCCAGGCCGCAGCGGTCTCGCGGGCCGCCTCGAGGGTGGCGCGGGTGCCGTCCACGGCGGTGAGGACGAGCCCGAGGCCCGCGTCCTCCGGGAACCCGAGGACGCACAGGCGCCGGAAGCCGTGGGCGGCCTCGTTCCGGTCCGTCACGGCGTCGTCGCGCCGGGCCGCGTCCTGGGCCGTGGTGGCGCCCAGCGCGCCGATCCGGCCTTCGAGGGCGAGGAGCGACCGGTTGCTGGTGTCGATCTCCTGGCGGGTCCGGTCGAGCGACTTTCGGAAGTCGCCGATCCGGGCGGCCACTTGGCGGTAGTCCTCGCCGACGGTGCTCTCGACGGCCCGGAGCGCGGATCGGAGCCCGCGAGCGGCGGCCTCGGCGGCCTCGGCCTCGCCCAGGCTCTCGGCTGCCGCGTCCCGGGACGCCTCGGCGTGGCTACGGGCGGTGTCCCAGGTGTGCTGGGCGGCCGCCCAGGCCAGGTGGGTGTCGAGCCAGAGGTCGCCCTGTTCACGCAGCGCGTCGACCGCCGTGGCGGTCGCGTCCAGGGCTGCGCGTTCGGTCGGCAGGGCGTGCTCGGCCGAGGCGACGGCGAGTACCCGCAGCGTGCCCGCGACCGCCTCCTCCTGTCGCGCGAGCCGTTCGACGGCCTCGCGTACGGCGTCCTCGCGGGCACCCACCTCGGACTCGGACCGTTCCCAGGCGCGCCTGGCCTGTTCCACCTCCCGGTGGTGCGGCCGGGAGCGGAGGTCGGCACCGAGCCGCGTCCGGCGGTCGGCAAGGGCGCGCAGCCGCGTCTCGAAGCCGGTGACGCCGGCCTCGGCCTCGGCCAGTTCGGCGGTGAGTTCCGCGGTCCGTCGCTGCCTGGCGCGTTCCCGGGCCGCGGCGCCGATGTGGCTGGACTCCACCTTGGTCCAGGAGCCGACCACCGTCGCCAGCCGCCAGCTTCCGTCGGCCGCCACGGCGGCCGGGTGGCCCGCCGGGAGCGTGGGGCCGTAGGCGATGCCGGCCAGCAGCCTCTGCACCCGGCCCGACGGCACGGGGCCGTCGGGTTCCGGAGCGAGGACGTCGAGCAGCGAGGGCCCCTGTGCGGGAAGGGCCGATGCCGGGTCCGCGAAGGTGTCGTGTCCGGCGACGACGAGGCCTCCGTCGGGGGTCATCCAGGCGTCGAGCAGGCCGGCCGCTTCCAGGGCCGCTTCGATGCCCGCCTGGTCGGCGGGCGGCACGTCCGGCCGGAACGCCAGCAGTCGCCACAGGGGCGCACCCGGCAGGACCGACCGGTCGGCCGTGCGGGTCCGCGGCGGCACCGGCGGGAGATCCGCCGCGGCAGCGGTGCGCTCCAGCTCCTGGACGACCAGGTCACGCCGGGCGCGGGCGCCGTCCCGGCCGACGCGGGCGGTCGTCTCGTCCGCGGTGATGGAGCTCTCCACGGCCCGGGCGGCTGCTTCGACCAGCGCGAGGACATCGGTCTCGACGGCGGCGCGGGAGGCGACTTCCTCGACGTCGTCGATCGTCAGCTCGGTGCAGTCGGCCGTCGCCCACCGGCGCAGCCGGTCGGCGTGGGCGTCGACGGCCGTCTCGTAGGCGTGGGCGGTCCCCTCGCGCTTCGTGGTCGCGTCGGCCAGCCGTTCGCGTGCCGCGTCGAGGTACCGCTCCGCCGCCGTCCGGTCCGCGAGGGAACGCTCGTGACGCTCCACGGCGGTGCGGACCTCCGCGATCTGGCCGTGCCGCGAGACGGCCGCTCCGCGCAGCAGGCGGCGTGCCGTGCGTCCTTGCTCCTGCGCGTCCCCGGACGGGCCCGGTGCGGTGCCGAGCAACGTCTGCACCTCGGTGCAGACGGACTCCATGGCCGCTCGCCGCGCCGCGCCGCGCGTCTCCTCGCGGGCCACGCGGGTGTGCTCGGCCCGTTGCTCCGAACGCAGCCGTGCGTCCTCGGCGCGCCCGGCGTCCTCGTCGGCGGCCTGAGCCTTCCGGTCGGCGGCGGCGCGGGCACGGGCGGCGCTACCGGCGGCCTGATCGGCCCTGCGACGGAGCTGGTCGAGCTCCTGCCCCTGCCGGTAGGCCTCGGAGTCGAGCAGTCCCTCGATGGTGCCCTCGATCTCCTGCCGCCGGTGTTCGAGCTCCTCCCGTGCCCCTCTGTCCTCGTCGCGCCGGCGCAGGGCCCCGGCGTGCTCCTGCTCGCTCTCCCTGGCGATGCGGGTGAGGCGGTCCATCTCGGTCGTCGCGGAGATGAGCGCCGCCGCCCCGGCGCGCAGGACGCGCTGGGCGTAGCCGCGCTGCTGGGCCGCGACGGCGGTGGCCGCGGCCACCTCGTCGTCCAGGGCGTTCAGGTGCTCGCGCTGCCGGTCGAGGCGTTCGAAGCCCTCGGCCAGTTCGGTGATCTCTCCCTGGCCGAGCGGGGGCAGGGCCCGCGAGAGCAGGGAGGACAGCAGCGACGGGTCCAGGCGCTCGGAGAGCTTGGGGGTACGGAGCTGGAGCAGGGCGGTGATCAGGGCGTCGTAGCGCTGCTCGCTCAGTCCGGGGAAGAGCGTGCTCCGGACCGTGTTGCGGTAGTCGGTCGGTGATCCGTGCGGCTCGCCCCGGCCTCGCAGGGCTTCGGCCAGCGCGGCGCGGGTGAGCGGCTGGCCCGCGTCGTTGACCAGGGAGAGACCGCCGGGCCGGTCGATCCGCGCGTCGGTGGTGAAGTAGTCGACGGTGACACCCGTGGTGTGCACGCTCGCCTGGAGCCTGGCGCCGCAGGTGAAGTGGGCGGGACCGCCGGTCTCCCCTCCGTCGTCGCGGACGAACTCCAGCCACACGTACCCGACGCGGGTCTTGCCCGAGGCGCCCTCGCCCATCAGGTTCCAGTGCATGGTGCGCTCGGAGCCCCCGAAGGTGGACAGCCGGTTGGGGCGCAGGCTGGCGTCCAGCAGGAACGGCAGGAGCACCTCCAGGGCCTTGGACTTGCCGGTGCCGTTCTGCCCCCGCAGGAGCAGCCGGCCCTCGTGGAAGGTGAAGGTCTCGTCGTAGTAGCGCCAGACGTTGAGGATGCCGGCCCTGGAGGGCTGCCACCGCACTGCCGCGGCCTCCGTCGGGAGCTCGGAGCGCTGCGGGACCTGTGTCACGGTCATCGGAAGTCCTCCCTGGTCAGGTTGCGGGACCGTCGGTCACGGTGGTCCGGTACCGGAACGCGGCGGGCCGGGGGACGGTGCGGTCGCCGATCCGGCGGGCCAGGCCGAAGTCGCCGAGGACGCGGACGGCGTCGGCCGCGAGGCGCTGGGCGCCGTCCTCCGACTGGTAGCTCTTCGCCCACTGCGGGAAGCGCCGCAGCAGTTCGTTCGCCTCGACCGTGAGCTGTTCCGGTGTCAGCCCGTCCGGGGCGGCCGTCAGCGGTTCCAGCAGGAGCAGGGCGGCGACGCGGGCCGTCGCGGAGTCGTCCGGGAAGCGGCTGTCGGTGGCGATGCCGTCCGGGTCGACGAGCAACAGGCCGTCGGCCCGGTCCTCCAGCACGAAGCCGCCCTGCTCGGCGGCGCGCCGGACGATCTGGCGCCCCGTCGGCGAGGTGAGGTAGGCCAGTTCGTCGGCGCCGAGCTCGTCGTGGTGCAGGACGGGATCGTCGAGGAGCCGGCGCAGCACCGAGTGCCGCAGCCGGAGGTTGCGCTGCGCGTCGGAGGCGTCGGCACCGCCGTACCGGCTCTCGTGCGCGGTGGCGCGCAGGAGCCCCTCGAAGCGCAGCGGCACGTCCTCCGCCGGCACGGCCAGCCGGGACGGCCCGACCGGCGCGGCGAGCAGGCGCATCAGGACGGTGGCGTCCACCCGGTAGAGGACCTTGGCCTTCGCCGAGTCGACGAAGCTCTCCGTGGCCCCGTCCACGGTGAGGAGTGCTCCGTAGGACTCCAGCAGCTTGAGGACGTCCACGAAGGCCATCCGCTCGGGCTTGCTCGCCGTGTCGAAGGGCGGCAGCGCCTCGTCGGTGGCGCAGGCCTGGACGACCCGGTCGGCCAGCAGACCGACCGTCGTCACCGGGACCGGAAGCAGCTCGGCCGCGGCAACGCACAGCAGCGTGTAGCGGCGGCGGTCGAACGGCGCCCTGCCGGAGCGCAGTCGGCGGGCGGGGCGCGAGGCGTCGGGGACGGCCCGGATCTTGAGCAGGCGCGCGTACCCCAGGCGCGGCTCGACCACCAGCTGCCAGCCGCAGTAGTAGTCGAACCACTTCGTCAACGGATCGTGCCGGCGGCGGATCAGCTCGAAGGCCGGTGCGTCGCCGCGCTCGGTGATCAGCGGCCGGCCGAGGAGCAGTCTGATGCCCCGGGCGATGTCCTGCCGCTCGGCCAGGACCAGTTGGTTGGCCAGGGTGCTCATGCGCCGCTCCTGATGGCGTCCGTGCTCCGCTCGCTCATGGGGTGTCCTCGGGGGTGTCCTCGGAAATGTCCTCGGGAATGTCCTCGGGAATGTCCTCGGGAATGTCCTCGGGACTGGCTGCCCGCGGGGCGCCCGGCCTGCGGATCTCCACCAGGTAGTCGGGCCCCTCCAGCGTCCCCCGAGACGTCCGAAGAACGGCCCGCCCACCGTCGGGAAGCGGCCGGAGCACGATCTCGACGCGGCCGTCGGAAGTGACGGCCCGACGCGACCCGCCGCCGTCCGGCCGTACCGCCAGTGCCCGGCCGAGGAGATCGAGCAGCCGCTCGAAGACGGCGTGATCCAGCCTGCCGAAGCCGGAGAGCCGCACCGGGCCGTCGGTGTCCAGCACGCCCCAGGCCGCTTCGAGTTCGGCGCGCTCCTTGCGGGCCCGCTCGGCCCGGGCCGCCTTGACGCCGCCGATGTCGCGCACCCTGCCGGTGCGAGTGAACCGCTCGGTGCGACCGCTGGTGCGCAGCAGCGCCGAGACCTCCACCGGCGGGGTCTCGGCCCAGCTGCCCGACGAGGGCACCAACTCCGGGTCCGGGTGCGCGAGATGGGCATGCCGGGCCGGGCCCAGGCCGAAGGCCGCCGACCACAGGCGGTGCAGGTCGTCCTCACCGGGCGCCACGGCGAACCAGCGGGCCAGCTCCCGGAAGTCCTGGACGGCACTGGACGAGCGGCGCCGCGACTCGGTGATCCGGTCGAGGACCTGCAGGAGCGTCACGATCGCCCGCCGCGCCACGTCGTGCAGCTGCTCCACCCGCGGCCGCACCGCCCCGTCCACCGGCCGGAACCAGGCCCGCAGCCCCTCCCAGCGCGCCCGGCGCCGCTCCAGCCAGGCCGGTCCGGGATCGCCGTCGGCGACCGGCGGCAGCTCTGCGCCCCGCAACGCCCGTTCGTGCAGCAGACCCACCCCGTGCCGCTCGACCCGCTCCACGGCGGTGGCCACCGCCCGGCTCCGCTGGTCGAGGTTGACGAGGAACTCCTGGAGATAGGCGATCGTCGCGGCCTTCACCTCGCGGAAGGTCGCCAGGTCGGCGCCCTCGGCGCGCAGCAGGCGCTGCAACTCGCCGTTGAACGCCTTGGTGTTGGCCAGCAGCGCCTCCAGGTGGCCCTCCAGCTCCTGCAGCGTCGTGAACACCCGGCGGTCCGAGGACGTGGGATCCCCCAGCAGCACGTACAGCTCGTCCAGCCGGTCGGTGATCGCCTCCAGCACCGCCGTCTGCAGCGCCCCCGTCGAGGCGAGCACCGACAGGGCGTGCTCGACCCCGGCGAACGCGGCCTCGCCGCGCCGGGTCAGCGAGTACTGGAGGTTGCGGCGCTCGTACTCCTCGGCGGTGCGGTAGTGCTCCGCGTGGTTCTGGACGACATCCAGCAGCTGCCACTCCCTGAGCTTGCGCAGTGCCTCCTGGAGCTCGTCGTCATGCACCGCGTCGAGCCAGCCGACCGTCCGCAGCCAGGTACGGACCTCGTCCAGCCCGAGCGCCGTCTCCAACCGCTCGTTGGCCGCGCCGAAGGCCTGGAGGATCGCACCGTAGAGCTCGGCCTTCTCCCCCGTCGTGAACCGGAACATCTCCGGCGGCACCCTGCGCAACGACTCCCCTCCCCTCGCCCCGTCTGGTGGCACCACAGTACGCGGACGCACCGACGCCCGGTCCCGGCCGGTCCCTACCGCGGCCCGGACCGGTGCCGGCCCTCACCTGCTCCTCCCCTCAATCTCCGGTCAAGCTCTCAGACCACCGCGCGGCGCACGGTCCCCCAGGTGACCACCGCGCTCGCGGTGATCGCCAGGGCCAGTGATCCGAGAACCACCGCGGCCGGCGTGGAGAGGTTCAGGTTCAGCCCGACATCCGTCTTGGTGACCTGGGAGAGCCCGGAGGCCATCCCGGCCAGCGGCGGCAGCGTCACCAGGACGCCGAGCGCCGCACCGATGCCGACCACCAGGGAGGTCTCCCCGACGGCGAACGCCAGCAGCTGTCTGCTCGTGCCGCCGGCGGACTTCATCACCGCGAAGTCGCGGCGCCGGCCGTGTGCGGCCATCGCCATGCTGTTGGCGACGGCGATCCCGCTGTAGCCGACCGCGATGACGATCAGCATCGCGGCCAGGCTGTCGGTCAGCCGGGCGTCGGTGTTGTAGTCGTCCAGGGCGTACTGGACGGCGTCGTGCACGGCGGTCCCGGGGATCGCGACCGGCTTCACCTGCTCGGGGACGAAGACGTCGTCGTTGAGTGCGGCCGGATCGTGGTCGCGGACCAGGCCCCGGGCCAGCACGAAGTCACCGCGCGCGGGGTCGTCCGGCAGGACCTGGGCGATGCGCAGCCGCACGGTGGCGCCGTCGGCGAAGCGCACCGGGTACTGGTCACCGGCCTTGAGGCCCAGCCAGGTCGCGACGGACTCGCCGAGCACCGCCTGGCCGGGCCGGTCCCAGTCCGGGTCGCGTGAGCCCAGCGCGTCGATCACCACGGTGGAGCCGTCGGCCTTGCGCACGAACGCGCGGGTCGGAAGGGCCGCCTTGCCCACCGGGTTCGCGGCGACCACCTCGTCGGTGTTGCCCGGGGTGCCGTCGTTGGTGACGATCACCTGGCCCGCGAACTTCAGGGCGTCGCCGGCCGGGTAGGCCACCCGCATCGTCTCGACCACACCGCTGAGCAGGACGGCGAACCCCACGGCGGCGATCACCGGCGCCGCCGTGGACGCGGCGCGACGCGGACTCGCGGTCAGCTCGGCCCGGACGAGCATCGGAGCGGCCGAACCCGACCGTCCGAACAGGCTGGTCACCGCCCGGCCCACCGGCCCGACGAAGACCGGTGCGAGCAGTGCGGCCGCCACGATCAGCACCATGGTCGCCACGATCGCCATGTCGACCCGGCTGTCCGCGGCCGCGGTGGCGGTCATCACCGCGAACAGCCGGCGGCCGAGGTCTGTCGGTCCTGGGGCTCGCGACGCGACGGCGCGGTACCGCCACCCGTACCCGCGGCACGGCATGCGGCGGCCCCGCCGGAAACGTCCGGCGGGGCCACTGGGGTCGGCCGCTGTGATCCCTGTGGGGTCAGGGTCCGACGTGGTGGAGGAGGAGGGGCTTGACGGCGGTGCCGGCGACGGAGTCGGCGGCGGCCTGGTTGATGTCGGACAGGCGGTAGGGGCAGACGAGTTTGTCCAGGGGGAAGCGGCCGGCCAGGTGGAGGTCGACGAGTTGGGGGATGAGGAGGGCGGGGACGCTGTCGCCCTGGAGGATGCCTTTGACCGTGCGGCCCAGGAGTTGGACGAGGCCGACGGAGAGGTCCGGGCCGGTGCCGGCCGAGCCGACGATGCCGGCCGTGCCGCCGGGCGCGAGGGACTCGACGGCCGCGCGGGCGGTCTGCGGGAGGCCGACGGCGTCGAGGGCGAAGTCGACGCCGCCGCCGCTGATCTTGACCACGGCGGCGGCCACCGCGTCCTGGTCGCCGTCGAGGGCGTCGGTGGCGCCGAGTTCGAGGGCCAGGTCGAGGCGGGCGCGGTGCAGGTCGACGGCGATGATCCGGGTGCAGCCGGCGATCCGGGCGGCCATCACGGCGGCCAGGCCGACCGGGCCGGCGCCGAACACCACGAGGCTGCTGCCGGGTGGTGCCGCGAGCGCCCCGAAGACCGCGCCCGCGCCGGTCTGCAGGCTGCAGCCCAGCGGGCCGAGGAGTTCGAGCGGGGCGTCGGCGCGCACCTTCACCACACTGCGGTGGTGGGCGACGACGTGGTCCGCGAAGGAGGACTGGCCGAAGAAGTGCCCGCTGAGCTCGGTGCCCGCCGCGTCCCGGTAGGCGGTCGAGCCGTCCGCCCGCCGGCCGCGCAGGTTGAGCGGCAGGAAGGAGACGCAGTGCATGGGGTGGCCGGTGAGGCAGGAGCGGCACAAGCCGCAGCTCATCGGGGCCAGCACCACCGGGTCGCCCGGGGCGACCGAGGTCACCGCCTCGCCCACCGCCTGCACCACGCCGCTGCCCTCGTGGCCGAGCACGACGGGCAGCCCGGGCGGGAGGACCTGGTCCCGGGCCAGCAGGTCGGTGTGGCACAGGCCGGTGGCGACCAGCCGGACCAGCACCTCGTCGGCCCGGGGCTCGGCCAGCAGCACGTCCTCGACGGAGAACGGGCCGCCCCTGGTGCGGGCGACGGCGGCCTTGACGGAGAGCATGCGGTACTCCTCGGGAAGGGGCGGCGGGGCGGGCGGGACGGTGACCGGGGTGCCAGTCAGCGGCCCCGTGGGGCGGGCCGGTCCGGACGGTCGTCGTCGGGGACGCTGCTGACCCGCCCGCCGGCGAAGCGCAGCCGGTGCTCGCCGGCGACGACCAGGTCGGCGAACTCGAACGGAGCGACGTCGGTGTCCGGCCCGACCACCCAGGCCTGTCCGGTCCGACCGTCCCGGACGACCTCCGTCATCGCGTCGACCACCTGTTCCGGGGTGGCCACCGCGACGCCAGCGGCCCGCCAGGCGGCGAGGCGTTCGGCGACCAGCGGGGTGTCGACCGCGCCCGGGCAGAGCACGTTGACCGTTGTGCCGTCCTCGGCCAGCACGGGCCCCAGCGAGCGGACCAGGCCGACCACCGCGTGCTTGGAGGCCGAGTAGAACACCTCGGGCGACGGGCGGAGCCCGGTGGTGCTGGCGGTGACCACGATCGAGCCGCCGCCGCGTTCCCGCAGCGCCGGCCGGGCCGCCTGCACCCCGTACACCACCGAGTCGACGTTGCTCGCGAACAGCCGCCGGTAGGCGTCCGGGTCGAATCCTTCGCCGATCGAACCCCCTTCCAGAACACCGGCGTTGAGCCAGACCACGTCCACGCCGCCGAACCGTTCGACGGCCGCCTGGACCAGCTTCTCGTTGTCGGCGAGCCCGGTCACGTCCGTCGGCACGAACAGCGCGCCGGTCTCCCGGGCGACGGCCTCGCCGCGGGCCCGGTCGATGTCGGCCAGGACGACCCGGGCGCCCTGGGCGGTGAACCGCCGGGCGGCGGCGGAACCGATTCCGCCGCCCCCGCCGGTGATCAGGACGACCCGGCCGGCGAACTGCCCGGCGCCGGCCGGCTCTTCGGAGATCCTGTCCACGGTGCCGGTCAGGAGAGCTGGGTGGTGAAGAAGACCAGCTTGGCCTCGGCGGTCTTGCCCAGTTCCACCGGGCGCCACTGCCGGAACCCGGTGCGACCGGCGTACCGCCCGCTCACCCCGACGGCCGGGCAGTAGAGCCACTCCCCCGAGACCAGGTTCTCGAAGCGCGCCCAGGCCTCGACGTGCACGACGCCGTCGGTGAGCACGATCTTCTCGTTGACGCAGGCGAGCAGGACGCCGTCGCTCTCCCGGCGGGTGACGATCTTGTAGAAGCCCTCGACCGTGCCGATCGCGGTGCCGGACGGGTCGCGCAGCTCCGACTGGTAGGTGCCGCTCTGGCCGGGCTTCGGCTCCTCGAAGTCGATGTCGTTGGCGAAGGTGGTCAGGTGCTCACTGAGGTTCTCGAACATGGACGGACTCCTGTGTGGTGTACGGGTGTTGGTGGTTGTGAAGGGCCGGGCGGTCAGGCCTTGCGGAAGACGTCCTTGACGAGGATCAGGCCGTCCTTGAGCGTGAAGAGGTCCACGCCCCGGTCGATCACCTCGCCGGCGCCGTTGCGCAGGGTGAACTCGATGATCTGGCGGTCGCCGACCACCACGGCGGGTTCGAAGACCAGGCCGATCCCCTGGTCGGCGAGTTCCTCGCGCTTCTTGACCAGGTCGACCAGGAACTCCCGGATCCGGTCCCGCCGGTAGGTGGTGCCCGGCTCGGGCCCCTCGGCCATGATCCAGGCGCCGTCCTCGGCGAAGCAGGCGACCGCCTCGTCGAAGGCGTCCCGGGCGCACGCGTCGAAGAAGGCCGCGACCGCGCCCTCGCCCACCGCTGCCCCGGTTCCCGTGTTGTCGGTCATGAGTGGTTCATCTCCCTTGGGATCGTACGGAGTTGTCACACCGGGGCCGTTGCTGGCCACCGGGGTCGGTGCTGGTCAGGACATCCGGACCGGCAGGCTCGCCAGTCCGCGGAACTGGAGGCTGTGCCGCCACACCAGGTGCTCGGCCGGGACGGCCAGCTCCCAGCGCTGGAAGCGGTCCAGCAGCCGACCGAATAGGACCTCCCCCTCCAGTCGGGCCAGCGGCGCCCCGATGCAGTGGTGGATGCCGTGGCCGAAGGAGAGGTGCTGGTTCTTCTTCCGGCCGACGTCCAACCCGTCGGGCCGGTCGAAGACGGCCGGGTCCCGGTTGGCGGCGCAGAGCGAGACGAAGACGATCTCGTCCGCCGGGATGGTCACCTCACCGACCTGGACCGGCCGGGTGGTGTACCGGATGGTGGCGAGGTTCAACGGGCTCTCGTAGCGCAGGAGTTCCTCGACCGCGCCGGGGAGCAGGGCCGGGTCGTCGCACAGTCGGCGGTGCTGGTCGGGGTGCTGGATCAGGGCGAGCACCCCGCTGCCGATCAGGTTGGCGGTGGTCTCGTAGCCGGCGTTCATCAGCAGGAAGAGGCTGGAGATCAGTTCGCCGCCGTCCAGCCGGTCCCCGTCCTCCTCCGCCTCGATGAGCGCGCTCACCAGGTCGTCGGCGGGAGCGCTCCGCTTGGCGGCCACCACCGACTCCAGATGGGCGTAGGACAGCCCGATCGCCTCCCGCTTCTCGGCGGCGCCGGCCTCGACGCTGGTGAGCACGCCGTTCCAGCGGCGCAGGTCCGCGAAGTCGGCCGCGGGGACGCCGAGCAGGGCGCCGATCACGTAGATCGGGAACGCCAGCGCGATCTGCTCCATCAGGTCGAACTCGGCGCCGGGCACGATCTCGTCGACCAGGTCGTCGGCGAGCTGTTCGATCCACGGCCGCATCCGCTCGACGCGGCGCATGGTGAACGCCTTGGAGACGATGCGGCGCAGCCGGGTGTGGTCCGGCGGGTCGCTGAACAGCATGCTGCGCGGGTTGCTGCCGGCCGAGCCGTCGGGGTGCAGGGCGTGGCGCTCGACGATCCGGGGCAGGCCGAGCGCGTCCTTGGAGAGCGACGGGTCGGCCAGCAGGGCCCGGACGTCCTCGTGCCGGGTCACCACCCAGGCGTTGACCTCGGAGGCGAGGGTCTTCACCACGTGGCGGCCGACCGGCGCCTCGGTGCGCAGGACGTCGTAGGCGGGGTAGGGGTTCTGCAGGAAGGTCGGCCCGAAGACCGTCTCGGTCGGGCTCGGCGGGATCGGTGGGATCGGCGGGCTCGGTGGGGTCGGTTCCGTCGGGGTCGGGGTGGTCGGGGTGGGTCCGCTGGTCATCGTGTCGCTCGTTCCCGTTCCGCTCCGGACAGCCAGGTCTCGACGGCACGGCCGGTCGAGGCTGCGGAGTCGCCGATGATGGTCAGGTGGTCGCCCGGCACGTCGACGCTCTCGTGCCGGTGGGGCCAGGACGCCAGGGGGGCCGGTCGGTCCTCCGGGGTTCCGGCGAGGGGGTCGGTCGCCCGGACCAGCAGGGTCGGGCTCGCCACCAAAGCCGGCCGCCAGCCGCGGAAGAGCTCCAAGTGGCGGCCCATGGCGCTCAGCCCGGTGTCGGTGGTCAGCTCGACCACGTCGGCGCGGTCGGCCAGGGCCCCGAAGATCGCCGACTCCAGGGCGGTGAGCCCGGCACTGCCGGGCAAATGGGTGTCGAGCAGGACGACGGCGGACGGCGCGCTGCCCTCCTCGGCGAGCGCCTCGGCCACGGCCTGCGCCAGCCAGCCGCCCGAGGAGTAGCCGAGCAGGGCCACCGGCCGCTCGCCGTGTTCGGCGCGGACGGCCGCCACCTGCTGGGCGACCAGCTCCGCGAGCGTGTCGGGCAGCGTCTCGCCGGGGCCGTAGCCGGACGGCGAGAGCACCGTCAGCTCGCGCAGGCCCCGGAAGGGGGCGGCGAACCGGGCGTACTGGTAGGCGTGCGCGGGTGCGACCAGCGACGGGAAGCAGATCAGGGGCTGGTCGGCGGGGCCGGTGGCGAAGCGGTCGCGGCGCGGGGCGGCGGGTGGCCCGTCGGGCTCGTCGCGCAGCCGGGCGGCGGAGGCGAGCAGCCGCAGCCCCTCGCCGGCCCGGCCGACCAGGCTGGCCTGCCGGAACAGCGTGACCAGCGGGGAGCCTTCGGAGGCCGGGGCGGGTGGGGCGGCCTGCGGCCGGTCGGCCGACGGCACCTGTGCGGCGGGCAGTTCGTCGACGGGCAGCGCCTCGACGAACCGGGCGGCGAGGTGGGCGGCCAGCTCGACGGGGGTCGGGTGGTCGACGATCGCGGTCGGAGCGACCCGCACCCCGGTCGTCTCGTGCAGCCGGTTGCGCAGCTCGGCCATGCCGAGGGAGGTGAGCCCGAGCTCGCTGAAGGCTTCACCGGATCGGGCCATCTCCTCCACCTCTCCCATGACAGCAGCGAGTTGACGCGTCACCAGGTCGGTCAGCAGTTCGGTCCGGGCGGCGTCCGGGGCCTCGCGCAGCTGTCGGCGCAGCGCTTCGGCTCCGGTCTCGGGCTCGTCCGGCTTCTCCTCGGCGAACGAGTCCGCCGCCCCTGCGCCGGCGGTCGTGCCGGGCCCCGCGGGGCCGGCGTTCGTGCCGGGCGCCGGGGGACCGGTCAGGGAGCGGGTCGCCGTCAGCCAGTGGCTGCGGCCCTGGAACGGGTAGACGGGCAGGTCGACCCGGCGGCCGCCCCCGGTCAGGCCGTCCAGGTCCACCGGCAGCCCGTGCACGTACAGGCGGGCGAGCGCGTCGGCGAGCGCGGCGCGGTCCGGACGGTCGGCGCGCAGCAGCGGGACGACCCGGGCCGCGCCGGGGTCGGCGAGGCAGTCCCGGGCCAGCGCGGTCAGCACGCCGTCCGGGCCGAGCTCGACGAAGGTGCGCACCCCCTGCTGTTCCAGGGTGCGGACGCCATCGGCGAAGCGGACCGGGCGTCGGACGTGCCGCACCCAGTACTCGGCGGTCGCCAACTCTGCCGGGTCGGCCAGGGCGCCGGTCAGATTGGAGACGAGCGGGATGCCCGGCGCGCGGTAGGCGATCCGCTCGGCCTCGGCCCGGAACGCCGCCAGCATGTCGGTCATGTGCGGGGAGTGGAACGCGTGGCTGACCCGCAGCCGCTTGGTGCGCCGGCCCCGTTCCGCGAGTCGGGCGGCGAGTTCCAGGACGGCGCCTTCGTCGCCCGAGAGCACGGTGGCGGCGGGTCCGTTGACGGCGGCGACGGATACCTGTCCGGCCCGGTCCGCGATCAGCTCCACGACCTCCTGTTCGCTCGCCTCGACGGCCACCATCGCGCCGCCGGGCGGTAGTTGCTGCATCATCCGGGCGCGGGCGGCGACCAGCGCGGCGGCGTCGTCCAGGTCGAAGACGCCCGCCGCGTGGGCGGCCGCCAGTTCGCCGACCGAGTGGCCGGCCACCAGGTCCGGCACCACGCCCAGGCTCTCGACCAGCCGGTGGAGGGCGACCTCCAGGGCGAACAGTGCCGGCTGGGCGTAGCCGGTGCGGTCGAGCGGGGCGGCGTCGGCGGAGCCGGCCTCGGCGAGGACCACCTCCCGCAGCGGGTGGCCGAGCCGTGCTTCGAGCGCCGCGCAGGTCTCGTCGAAGGTTTTCCGGAAGACCTCGAAGGACTCGTACAACTCCCGTCCCATGCCGAGGCGTTGGCTGCCCTGGCCGGTGAAGAGGAAGGCCGTCGGAGCGGTCGGGTCGACCCGGCCGTCCAGCAGACCGGCGGCCGGCCGGCCGGCTTCGAGGGCGGCGAGGCCCGCGGCCAGGCCCACCCGGTCCTGCGCGAGGAGCACCGCCCGGTGGGTCAGCGCGGCCCGGCCGGTGGCCAGCGAGTGGCCGAGGTCGGCGAGGCTCTGCTCGGGGTGGGCGTCGAGGTGGCCCCGCAGCAGCCGGGCCTGGGCGCGCAGCGCCGAGGTGCCCCGGGCGGAGAGCGGGATCGGCACCGGCGACGACACCGAACGGGCCTGGGCCTCGACCGGAGCCGGCTCGGGCGCGTGCTCGACGATGACGTGGGCGTTGGTGCCGCTGATCCCGAACGCGGACACCGCCGCCCGGCGCGGCCGGCCGGTCTCCGGCCAGGCGACCGGCTCGGTGAGCAGGGCCAGCGCGCCGGTGGACCAGTCCACGTGCGGGGAGGGCGCGTCCACGTGCAGGGTCTTCGGCAGCAGGCCGTGCCGCAGCGCCAGTACCATCTTGATCAGCCCGGCGAGCCCGGCGGCGGCCTGGGTGTGGCCGATGTTCGACTTCACCGAGCCGAGGTGCAGCGGGCGGTCGGCGGGGCGGCCCTGCCCGTAGGTGGCGAGCAGCGCCTGGGCCTCGATCGGGTCGCCGAGGGTGGTGCCGGTGCCGTGCGCCTCGACCGCGTCGACCTCGTCGGGCGTCAGGCCGGCCTCCGCCAGCGCCTGGCCGATCACCCGCTGCTGGGCCGGCCCGTTGGGCGCGGTCAGGCCGTTCGACGCGCCGTCCTGGTTGACGGCGGTGCCGCGCAGCACGGCGAGCACCGGGTGACCGTTGCGGCGGGCGTCGGAGAGCCGCTCCAGCAGCAGCACACCGGCCCCCTCGCCCCAGCCGGTGCCGTCGGCGGCCGCGGCGAACGCCTTGCAGCGGCCGTCGTCGGCCAGGCCGCGCTGGCGGCTGAAGTCCACGAAGACGCCGGGGCTCGACATCACCGTCGCCGCGCCGACCAGGGCGAGCAGGCACTCGCCGGTGCGCAGCGAGCGGGCGGCGAGGTGCAGCGCCACCAGCCCGGAGGAGCAGGCGGTGTCCACGCTGAGCGCCGGACCGTGCAGGCCGAGGGTGTAGGCGATCCGGCCGGAGAGCACGCTGGCCGCGTTGCCGGTGCCCAGGTAGCCGGCCAGCCCGTCCGGGATCCCGTCGACGAAGGACAGGTAGTCCTGCCCGTTGGTGCCGATGAAGACCCCGGTACGGCTGTCCCGCAGCGAGAGCGGGTCCAGGCCGGCGCGTTCCACGGCCCGCCAGGAGATCTCCAGCAGCAGCCGCTGCTGCGGGTCCATGGCCGCCGCCTCGCGTGCGCCGATGCCGAAGAAGGCCGCGTCGAAACGGTCGGGGGCGTCGAGGAAAGCGCCGTGGCGGGTGTAGCTGGTGCCGGGGTGGTCCGGGTCGGGGTGGTAGAGGGCGGCCAGGTCCCAGCCGCGGTCGGCGGGGAACCCGGTGACGGTGTCGCGCCCGGCCGCCAGCAGTTCCCAGAACTCGTCCGGGCCGGTGACGCCGCCGGGGAAGCGGCAGTCCATCGAGACGATGGCGATCGGGTCCTCGGCCGTCCGGTCCCCGCCCGCCGGGAGGGCGGCCGGGTCCTGAGCGGGCGCCGGATCGGGCCGCAGCAGGGTGCGCAGGTGCGCGGCGAGGGCCTGCGGGGTGGGGTGGTCGAAGGCGAGGGTGGGCGGCAGGGCGACGCCCAGGGCGGCGCCGAGCGCGTTGCGCAGTTCGACGGCGGTCAGCGAGTCGAGCCCGAGCTCACGGAACGACTTGTCGGCCGCGAGCGCCGACGGGTCCTGGTGGCCCAGCGCGTGCGTCGCCTTCTCCGTCACCAACTCGCGCAGTGCACGGTCGAGTTGGGCGGGCGGCAGCTCGGCGAACCGGGCCGCCACTGGGGCCGGCGCACCAGGGGCCGGCGCACCAGGGGCCGGGGCGCCGTGGGCCGGTCGGGCCTCCGGCAGGTCGGCCAGCAGCGGTGGTGGGGTGGCTCCGGCAAGCAGCCGCTCCCACCGGACGTCGGCGACGGCGACGGTGGCCGCGCCGCTGCCCACGGCCGTCCGCAGCGCGGCGAGCGCGGGCCCGGCCGCCATCGGCTCGACGGCGAGCCGGGACAGCTTCTGCCGGGCCCCCTCGCCCGCCGCCATCCCGGCTCCGGCCCACGGGCCCCAGGCGATCGAGGTGGCCGGCAGGCCGTCCCTCACCCGGCGTTCGGCCAGCGCGTCGAGGAAGGCGTTGGCCGCCGCGTAGTTGCCCTGCCCGGCGCTGCCCAGCGTGCCGGCGACGGAGGAGAACAGCACGAAGGCCGACAGGTCGGTGCCCAGGGTGAGCCGGTGCAGGTTGAGCGCGGCCACGGCCTTGGCCCGGGCCACCTCGGCGAGCCGGGCGGGGGTGAGCGCGGAGAGCACCCCGTCGTCCAGGACCCCGGCGGCGTGCACGACGGCGGTGAGCGGGGCGGGCAAGGCGTCCAGCAGGGCGGCGAGTGCCGCACCGTCCGCCGCGTCGCAGGCCACGACGGTCACCTCGGCGCCCAGCGCGGTCAGTTCGGCGGCGAGTTCCGCGGCCCCCGGCGCGTCCGGTCCCCGGCGGCCGGTGAGCACCAGGTGTCCGGCGCCCTCCCGGGCGAGCCAGCGGGCGACCTCGGCGCCGAGCGCGCCCGTCCCGCCGGTCACCAGGACGGTGCCGGACGGGCGCCACCCGGACGAGCCGGCGACGGGCCGGTAGCGCGTCAGCCGGCGGACGTGGACGGCCGCGGGGCGGATCGCCGCCTGGTCCTCGCCGCCCGGGCGGCCGGTGCCGGAGAGCAGGGCGGCCAGCCGGGCGCCGGTGCTCCCGTCCGGGTCGGCCGGCAGGTCCACCAGCCCGCCCCAGCACTGCGGCTGCTCCAGCCGGGCCACCTGGCCGAGGCCCCACAGCGGGGCCTGGGCGAAGCCGGCCAGGCCGTCCTCCGGGGTGGCCGCCACCGCCTCCCTGGTCGCCAGCCACACCGGGATTCCGAGTCCCGGTGCGGCGGCGGCCTGGAGCACGGCGAGGGTGTCGGCCAGGCCGCGGGTGACCTCCGGGTGGTCCGGTTCCGGACGCTCGTCGACGCCCGCCAGGCAGAGCAGCCCGGCCGGTCGCGGTCCTTCGGCGAGGACGGTGCGCAGCCGGTCGGCCGGCGTCGCCCGCGCGTCCAGCGGGACCACGACCGGCTCGACGTGCCCGCGCAGTCCGTCGACCACCGCCGTCAGCCAGGTCCGCTCCTCGGGGGCGTCCGGGACGACCACCAGCCAGCGCCCGGGGACGACGGCGGACGTAGCCGTGGTGGCAGGCAGGCGCTGCCAGCGCGCGCGGTAGAGCCAGTCCGCCGACTTCTCGTCCGCCCGACGGGAGCGGTGCCAGGTGGAGAGCGCGGGCAGGGCCCGGCTCAGCGGCACGTCCCCGGTCACCCGCAGGGCG
Source organism: Kitasatospora sp. NPDC056783 (assembly GCF_042789895.1). Taxonomy (NCBI): domain Bacteria; kingdom Bacillati; phylum Actinomycetota; class Actinomycetes; order Kitasatosporales; family Streptomycetaceae; genus Kitasatospora; species Kitasatospora sp. NPDC056783. The sequence continues at coordinate 179 of NZ_JBHUAF010000036.1, read as the reverse complement.
CCGGCGAGCCCTTCGAGGTCCCCCTGCTCGACCAGGCGCCAGAACTCGGTGTCGGCCGAATCGGCACCGTCCGTTCCGACGGCCTCCTCGGACTCGGGGGCGAGCCAGTACCGGTCGGTGCGGAAGGTGTAGGTCGGCAGCTCCGCCCGCCGGGCGTGGCCGTCGGGCCCGGCCGGGAC
>NZ_JBHUAF010000035.1:0-35865 GCF_042789895.1 Kitasatospora sp. NPDC056783 | reverse complement strand
GTGCCGGGGGCTCTCGGACGTTCGTGTTCGGTGGGGGCTCAGCCCGCGGTGCCGTACAGCCGGTCGCCCGCGTCGCCGAGGCCGGGGACGATGTAGCCGTTCTCGTTGAGCCGCTCGTCCACCGCGGCGGTGACCACGGTGACCGGCAGGTCCGCCAGCTCCCGGCGCATCACCTCGACGCCCTCGGGGGACGCCAGCAGCACCACGGCGGTGACGTCGGTGGCGCCGCGCTCGATCAGCATCCGGATCGCGGCGACCAGGGTGCCGCCGGTGGCCAGCATCGGGTCGAGCACGTAGACCTGGCGGCCGGAGAGGTCGTCCGGCATCCGGGTGGCGTAGGTGGAGGCCTCAAGGGTCTCCTCGTTGCGGACCATGCCGAGGAAGCCCACCTCGGCGGTCGGCAGCAGCCGGGTCATCCCGTCGAGCATGCCGAGGCCGGCCCGCAGGATCGGGACCACCAGCGGACGCGGGTAGCTGAGCCGGGTACCCAGCGTGACCGCCACGGGGGTGGTGATCTCCACCTCGTCGGTGCGGACGTCACGGGTGGCCTCGTAGGCGAGGAGGGTCACCAGCTCGTCGGTCAGGCGACGGAAGGTCGGCGAGTCGGTGCGCTCATCGCGCAGGGTGGAGAGCTTGTGGGCCACCAGGGGGTGGTCGACGACGTGGAGACGCATGTATCGAGGTTAGCCCGGTCCTGGACGGGTGTACGACCCACCGTGCCCCGCCCGGGCGGCCGATCGGGTGACGCTGCGGTGACACGCCGTGACCCGACGCGGATCCCGGACGGAAGTATCTCCTGTGGTATCAACCGGGCCGTTCTGGGAATGTCACCTCTTATGACGAGCAACCCGAACCCTGGGGACGGCTCGAAGGACGAGCCCGTGGACGGGCCGGGCGGCAGCCCGGGCCCTCCGCACGACCCCCCGGAGACCGAGGCGGACCGCCGCAAACGGCGGGCCGTCTTCCTGCGCGAGCTCGCCGAGGCCCGCGAACTGAGGGAGCGGGTCCAGCCCCGACGGACCAAGGAGCGGCGGATGCGCGAGGCGATTCGGATGCGAACATTCCGGATCTGACACGGCCCGGCACCGCCCCCGCACCACCCCGACGAGCGTTCGGAGCAAATTTCGACCGGGCCCGGACCGCCCCGGCCCGGCTTCCTTGTCCGCCACCCGGTCCTTCCGACACGACCTGCAAAGACGCGCTGCCGAACACCCCCCGCGAGGGCGGGCTTTCTGTCACGATTCCGATGGGACGGTCCGAACAAGCGGACCGCCTCTGGCGCGGGGGCGGCCAGATTTTCGCATTGCCCGTGCGCGCCGACAGCCGAGACCGACGATCTTGGGAGTGTCCCTGGTGGCGTACTTCGCTGCAGTGCTTGCTCGCACCGAGGACGGGTGGGATGTGAGCGAGACGGAGCTCGACGACGTCGAAACCCTGGCCGATCTGGCCGACCTGGCGCGCGACAGCGCCCAGGACGACGACAGCGTCCTGCTCTTCATCGAACAGGAGGACGCCTGGTTCGCCATCGTCCGCGTGGACGGCGAGGAGGACCCGCGGATCTTCGTGTCGGACGGCGCCGCGGCCGCCCGCAGCTCCTACGGCTCCGTCCTCACCGACGAGTTGGTCGACCAGGCCGGCGAGAGCGAGTTCGGCGACCTGGACCACCTGCTGGACGAGGCCGAGGAGGCCGAGGAGGCCGACGACGAGGACGCCGAGGCCCGCGGCGGCGTCCCGGTCGGCCCGCTCGGCGACGCCCACCTGCTCACCGAGTTCGGCCTCGCCTCCGAGGAACTCCTCGCGCTCAGCGGCGAGGGCGCGGTGCCGGGCGACGCCCTGGAGGAGATCGCCGAGGCGCTGGGCTGCGGCGAAGTACTGGAAGCCGTCCGGTAGCGGGGGCCGGTCGGTCCTGCCGGTGTCCGCCACCGGATGCCCGACACTGGATGCCATGCAGCCCGCATCCACCCCACTGACCGTCCCGCACGTCCCCCCGCTGCCCGCACCCGTCCGCCCCGACCCGGTCCGCGACCGCTGGGCGGCGCCGATGCGCCTCGCCATGGCCGAGGCCGCGCTGGCGCCGGCCACCGGAGACGTACCGGTCGGGGCGCTCGTGCTGGACCGGGACGGCGAGGTGATCGGACGCGGCCACAACGAGCGCGAGGCGGTCGGCGACCCGACCGGGCACGCCGAGGTGGTCGCGATCCGGGAGGCGGCCGCGAAGGTCGGAGAGTGGCGGCTGAGCGGCTGCACACTGGTCGTCACGCTGGAGCCGTGCACGATGTGCGCCGGCGCCATCGTGCTGTCCCGGATCGACCGGGTGGTCTACGGCGCCCTCGACGAGAAGGCCGGCGCGGCCGGCTCGCTCTTCGACGTGATGCGCGACCGCCGGCTCAACCACCGCCCCGAGGTGATCCAGGGCGTCCTCGCCGAGGAGTGCGGCGAGCAGCTGCGCGCCTTCTTCGACACCCACCGCTGAGGGCCCGCCGGCCGCCCCGGCGATACGGATTTCGTGACTGCGCCACCCCTCCGGTAGAGTTCCTCTCGGTAGCGTGTCCGAGCGGCCAAAGGAGCACGCCTCGAAAGCGTGTGTGGGGGCAACTCCACCGTGGGTTCGAATCCCACCGCTACCGCCATTGAGCAGGAACAAAGAAGGGCACCTACGAACGTTCGTAGGTGCCCTTCTTTGTTGCGGTCTCAGTTCTGGTCTCAGTTCACCCGTTAGGCCGCCTTCTCCGTGCCGCCCGGCTCGTCCTGGTCGCCGTCGGCGGAGTCCTTGGCCACCTCCCAGATGAGGCCGCCGATCTGCATCGCCACGTCCCGCCGGATCCGGGCCGTCACGTGCTGGTACCGATGGGTCATGGCGGTGCTGGACCACCCCATGATCTCCATGACGATCCGCTCGGGGACGCCGAGCAGGAGCAGGATGGTCCCGGCAGTGTGACGAGCGTCATGCAGGCGCCCGTCCCGGATGCCGGCGGCGGCGAGCAGTTCCTTCCACCGGTCCCAGTCTGTTCGGGGGATGAGCGGGTGTCCGGTCTCCGAGGCGAAGACCCACCCGCCTTCCACCCACTCCTGCCGGGCGGCCAGTCGCTCCCGGTCCTGCTCCTCCTTGTGGAGCTTGAGCAGCTTCACCAGCTGATCCGGAAGGCCGATCAGCCGCTTACCCGCCCGCGACTTCGTGAGCGCGGCGTCCGCGTTGGTCCGGACCCTCTCCGGGCACCGGCCGGCGTGCTTCCGGCCGCACGGCTCCGAACAGCCGTGCGCGTACTTCGGTCGCTGCCGGGCCTGCCGGACGCGCAGGGTTCCCGCGTCCAGGTCGATGTCACGCCACTGGAGTCCAAGCGCTTCACCCTGCCGCAGGCCGAGCGCCAGCGCGATGGCCCATCGGCCGCTGTTCCGGTTCTTGCCAGCCTCCAGGAGGAGCGCCTGCACCTCCTCCACCTCGTACGGCTCAACCTCCTCTTCCTCCACCTTGGGTGCGACGGCCAGCGACGCCACGTTGCGGGTGAGGTGCCCACGCCGGATCGCCTGGTTGAGCGCCGTCCGGATGGTGCGGTGTGCCTGGTGGGCGGTGGCGGGCTTGCTGCCGTTGGCCTGCATCTTCTTGTAGAGCCGTTCCAGGTGCTCCGGCTCCAGCTTCTCCAGCCGGTGGGCGCCCACCCCGGGGATCAGATGGATGTTCACCGCGACCCGGTACCCGGCCAGGGTGTTCGGCCGGACGTGCAGCGCGGCGATGTTCTCCACCCAGTGGGTGAGCCACTCCGCCACGGTCCACTTCTTCCCGGCCTTCGGGACGTTGCCGTCGTCCCGCTTCCGCTCCAGCTCCCGGACCTTCTTGGTCACCTCCGCCCGGGTCTTCCCCCGGACGTGGCGGCGGTCCGGCGTGCCGTCGTCCTTGACGCCGACGGTCACGCGGCCGTGCCACTTGCCGTCCTTGTCCTGGTAGATGCTGGAACCGCCGTTGGGCTGACGGGTCGCCAAGGGTGCTGCCTCCTCAGGCTGCGATGGGGGTGATGTTCTTCCGCATGCGGGCGCGGGCGTACTCGATGACGGCCTCCGCTGGCACGCGCCGGGCCCGGCCGATCGGGATGGTCTCGATCTCGCCGTCGCGAATGAGGGCGTACATGGTGGTGCGGCCGATGCTGAGCCGGCGGGCGGCCTCTTCGACCGTGAGGGCGACGAGGGTGGGGTCGTGATCGGGGTGGCCCCCGAGAGCGGTGACGGTCACTGCGGCTACTCCTTGCCAGGGGGAGCGGGCGGTGGGCTTCGAGCGCGCTGGGCATTCGCGGGCGGCCCCAGGGGGCTGACAGAACTGCCAGAACTGACAGAACCTCTTCTCTACGGCTCTGAGCTGCGGTTTTGCGGGGCGCGGGTTGAATGACGGAACCGGTTGGAAACTCCGACAGAAACCCCTGCCCGGTCGGGCGGGTGGGTTGTGTCGGGATTTGTGTCCGGTTCCGTCTCTGAGGTCGGCGCTGGTGTTTTCGCAGGTGAGCGGGCGCGGTCTGGGAGTTGTGTCGGTTCTGTCGGTTGTGTCGGAGGGTCAGGTGGTGGGTTGGGTGAGTTGGGGGTGGAGCTGGTAGCGGGGGGAGGGGGGCCGACCGCCTCGGGATGTGCGGGGTGGGGCGGGTTCCTGGCGGATCCAGCCGTGGTCTTCGAGGAGGTCGAGGGCGGGGTCGAGGTCGGCGACTGCGGGGAAGGCGCCGCTGGGCAGGCCTCGGAAGATCTCGCGTTTGGTGTGGCTGTCGGCGGGGTTGGCCTGGAGCCAGGCGAGGACGGTGCGGGCCTTGGTGAGGGCGGGGTCGGCGCCCATGGCGTCGAAGACGGTCAGGGCGTGGGCGGTGTAGTAGGCGCCGATGCGGGCGGCGGCGGTGAGGGTGTCGGCGCTGATCGGGATGGCGTAGCCGTCTTCGGGGTGGTCGGCGAGGTGGAGAAGGCCGGCGATGCGGGCGACGGCGCCGTCGAGCTTGCTGGCCCACTCGGCGATGGGCCGCAGCGGGCCGCCCTTGCGGAGCTTGTGCTCCACCTGGGTGCGGTGCTCCAGCATGACGGCGTCGGCCTCGGGGCTGAGGGTGAGCACGGCGGGGTCGGTCCAGTCGGCCATGGCCAGGGTGAGCGTGCGGACCTTCTCGGCGTAGGCGTCGGCGACCTCGTCGGGGACGGTGTCGGGCTCCAGGTTGCGGTAGCCGACCAGGGATTCCGGGACGGCGTACAGGAAGCGGGCGAGCAGGCCGCGGCCGTCGAACCCGTTCACCTTGGCGATGTCCTCCAGGACGGACGGCTGGATGGCCAGGCCCATGGTCAGGGCGGGCGCTTCGATGAACTGGGCGTCGCGGCCCTGCCGGTTGACGCGGAGCATGTCGCCTGCGTGGCCCTGGAGGAAGACGTCCATGTTGGGCTTGCCGCTGTAGCGGCCGGCGATGATGTCGAAGATCCCGCCGCCCTCGGCGGACATCAGGGCCAGGCGCCCGCCCTGCTCGGCGAGCAGGGTCGCGGCGTTCTCGGCGGTGACGTCCTGAGCGATGAGCTGCGGGCGGACCGGGACGATGGTCTGCTCGGCGGCCTGGGCGAGGCTGATCGCGTCGGCGGTGAGCCGGTCCTGGTCGCTCGGGTCGGCGTTGGCGGCCTTATGGGCGGCCTTCTCGGCGGCAGAGCGGGCGAGCTTGGCCGTGACCTCCGCCTCGGCGATCCGGGCTGTGGCCCGTTCCACCAACACCTTCTCGACCGCGAGAACGGGCGCGCTCATGAGGGCGACCACGGCGGACTTGCGGTTGCCGGGCGGCAGGGCGGTGACCAGGTACAGGTTCACCGGCTCGCGCCAGCGCCCACGCACGGAGACGACCGCCCGCCCTCCACAGGCCGTGGACAGCGCGGCCAGCGCCATGCCGCCGGCGAGATCGGCGGGGGTCTGGGTCTCTTCCGCGACAGCGTCGACCATGGCACCCAGCCACTTGGGCAGCGCGTCGGCGGGGAACGGAGGCAGGGAGCGGGCCTTGCCGAGCGGGATCGGTTCCTCCCACGCGGGTGGACCGGGGTCGACGCCGGGCGGGGCGGTGTCCTCCCAGCCTTCGGTGAACAGCGACCCGGACGGCGCGGCGGGGGCGTTCACTCGGCCCCCCACCTCGGGCGATCCCCCGAGGAGAAGCGCTTCTCCTCGGCGCAGGACGGGCGACGGTTGCTCACGCGGCCCGCCCCATGGCTCCGGTGCCCCGGGCGAGGCCGTTGGCGATGGTGCGACGGCACTCCGCCTCGCCGAGACCGGCTTCCAGGCCCGCGCTCAGGAGGGCGTCGGTGGCGTCCGCCTCGGGCAGCGCGCCGGAGGCGACGAGGCGGCCGAGGGCGGCGGAGGAGGCGAACAGCCGGTCGTTGCGCCCGCCCTCGCCGGTCTCCCGGACCTTGGCCGTCTCCCGGGACACCGCCGCGCCCACGTACGCGCCGAGCCGCCCGATCCTGGCCCTCACCGCGCCCGCGTTCACCACCACGGTCGCTGGGGCGGGCTTGGGGGCGAGCAGGCCGAGCAGCCAGGCGGGCAGCGGGATCGGGGCGGTGTCATTGACGACGGTGTAGGGGCGGTGGTTGACGACGCTGCCGGGGGCGACGACGTAGCCGCCGGCGGCGCGGGTGTCGACCTTCCAGCCAAGCCCGTTGCCCTTCTCCCCGCAGGTGTTGCGCAGGACCACGCCCGCCGGGGCGGCAAAGTACAGGTGGGCGCCGCCCCTGCCGGTGCGGACCTCGAAGGTCCGCGGCCACGCCTGGCCGTGCTGCTCGCACAACGCGGCGAGTACGTCCCGCCCGTCCGTGATGCCCCGCCCGGTCCACTTGGCGGGCGGCAGGTCCCGGCGGTGCTTGGGCACGTCCAGGTCGACCACCACCACGCCGGACGGCCCGCACGCGAGGCCGACGTTGTACGGGGCGACCTGCCACGCGCGGCGGATGGTGTCGGGATCGGCGGTGGCGCGCTGCTCCCACCCGAGGTGGGTGGTCTGGCAGGCGCCGGTGCGGGGACAGTCCTTCTCGCCGTGCAGTGCCGGGTACTTCGAGCCGGGGGCGAGCGGGAAGACCCGCCAGACGCGTTCGGCGACCGCCAGAGCGGCGGTCAGCAGGGGGTTACCGGTCATGCGGCACATCCCTTCGCATAGGGGGCCCGGGACCGGATGGCGATCGTGCCGGTCCCGGGCAGTGACAGGTGGTCAGAAGAGGGCGTCCGGTTCGGCGGCCGAGGCGGCGGCCTGCCGGGCCTTGTGGGCGGTGCGGCGGGTGGCGTCGTGGCAGGCCGGGCACCAGGCCGCCAGCGAGGTTTTGGGCAGGGCGGCGGCCTGGTGGGCGGGCAGGAGCAGGCCGTCCGGGTCGGCGGGGGCGGCGAGCAGGCGAACGGGCGGGGCGCCGTGGCGGAGGTAGGCGCCGTGGGCGGCGGGGCAGCGCCCGCCGTCCTTGTCGTGGTTCTTGCCGCAGGTGCCGCGGCACTGGCATCGGCCCGCGGCGGCGGCCATGACGGCCTGCCACAGCCCGCCGTTGTCGCCGAGGGGCGGGGTCCGATTCACGCCGCGACCCCCAGCCCGGTACCGCCGGTGGTGGCGCGGTCGAGGAGCAGGCGCAGGGCGGCGGCGGCCTGGTCGGGCAGGACACCGTTGCCCAGGGCGCGGAGCTGGGCGGTGCGGGTCAGGCCGGGGACGGCGGTGACGTGACCTGCGGGCAGGCCCATCAACCACTCCACGAAGACCGGGCTCAGGCGCCCGGAATCGTCAGTTGGCCGGGGTGCGGGCCGGCCGAGGACCGTTTCCCAGCGGTGGACGGCCGGGCCGTACGGGCCCCAATCCGCGCCGCCGCCGAGGGCAACGTCAGGTCCCCCCGGCTGCCGCGCTGGTTCGACCCGTCCTTGGTCCCGTCCGTCGCCCTCGGCGTCGGCAGCAGTGAGGCCACCTCGGCCGCGAGCGACAGGCCGTGCTTCCCGGCCTCCTGCGAGGGGGTGCGCCTGGTCTGCCGGTTCTCGTTCTCCGAGTCCCTGGGGGTGGGCAGCAGGCTGACGGTGTGGCGCAGGTTCATCCCGCCCCGGGCGGTGTGCCCCGGGCCGGTGGCCTCCGACACGGTCGGGGTGGGCAGCAGCGACACCGTGTTCGGCGGGCCGTCCGGGAAGCCCGGGCCACGGGAGTCGCGGGCCCTGGGGGTGGGCAGGCCAGGCGAGGAGGAAGACCCGGTTGCGCTGGTGGGCGGCGCCGACGTCGGACGCTCGCAGGCTCGTCCATTCCGCATCGAGCCCGAGGCCGGCCAGGTCTCCCAGAACGGCGCCGAGAGCGCGAAGAGCGAGGGGCCGTCCGGTTGCCGGGTCCAGATCCTGCGATCCGGGTCCCACTCCAGCGTTTCCGCGGTCGGCTTTCGCCGAGAGGAGGCCGTGGACATTCTCGATCACCACCAGGGAGGGCCGGAGTTCACGGACGGCGCGGGCGACCTCGGCCCACAGGCCGGAGGCGGCGCCGGGGACGATCCCGGCGCGCAGACCGGCCAGGCTGACGGACTGGCAGGGGAAGCCGGCGGTCACCACGTCCACCGGCTCGACCGCCGTCCAGTCCACGGCGGTGATGTCGCCGAGGTTCGGCGTGTGCGGGTGGTGGTGGGCGAGGATCGCCGAGGCGCCCGGGTCGGGGTCGGCCACCCACGCCAATTCCCCGCCCAGCACGGCCTGGACGGCCATGTCCAGGCCGCCGTACCCGCTGCACAACGAGCCGATGCGGGGCCCGCTCACGACTCGTCCCAGTCGGGGAGCTGGTGGTGGTCGAGCCAGGCGAACGCCGAGGTCGTCTGGGCGCGGTAGTAGACCTCGATGGCCGCGTCGGGGACGCTGCCGGGGTAGACCCGGGGGCCGACGAGGCTGGCGTACAGGCGGATGCCGTGGTGCACGCAGGCCTTGGCGGCGTCGCCGTGGCGGTCGAGGACGGTCACGGCGTCGCGCGGGCCATCGCAGGGGCTTTCGTCGCCGAGGTGGGCGGCTTCGCAGCGGAGCTGCTGCGGCGCGGGGGTGTTTCCGGGCATGCTGGAGTCCTCTGGTCTCTGAGAGGGATCGGACACGCCCCGCAGCAACCGTCTCTCTGCCAAGTTCGGCGGTTGCTGCGGGGCGTTTGTGCTGTGTCGGTCAGTCGTCCTCGGGACCGCAGAGGCAGTCCTCGGGAGCGGCGCCCTGGCCGATCCGGCAGGCGCAGTAGATGAGTCCGAGCGGGGTCTCGATGGGCTCGCCGCCGGTGCAGTGGTCGCACTCGCCCGGCGCCCAGTCGGCGGCGTCGTCCTCGTCGTAGTCGTCGTACACGGTGCTGTCCCTTCGGGGGTGGGAGAGGCCTTGGCTCAGTCCTCGGTCGGGGTGAGGCCGTGGCGGCGCTCCCACTCGCGCCGGCAGCTCTCGACCACGGCGGGGTTCATGTTGTGGTCGCCCTTCTCGGCGGCCTGGAGGGCTTCGGTCAGCTCCTCCAGCGTGAGTTCGGGGACGACCTTGTCGGGCCACTGGTAGGTGTGCACGAGGTGCCTTTCGTGGTGGTGGATCAGGCGGCGGCGGTGCGGTTGACGACGATCGTCCGGGCGGGGTTGTCGGGGTCGGCGCGCATGACGAACCCCTCTCGGCTGGAGTGCTGTTGGGCGTTGTTGTGGTTGTTGTTGTTGCTCTGACCTGGCACAACAACCGGTCCGGGGGTGCGCTCAGAGGGGGAGGGGAGCGGGGGCACGTCGTCGTGGTGGACGCCCGGCACACTGACCCCGTCCACCTTGACCCCGTCGCGGTAGCGGATGCCGGCGCCCTGGAGGAGCGCCTTCGTGGCCTTTGCGGAGCGCTCCCAGCGGGGGTGTGCGGCGGCCAGGCGGGCGGTCACGGCGGTAAGGGCGACGTGGGCGCCGTCGGCCCCCAGGACGGCCACCGCGTGGCGGGCCTCGGTCGGGGTCGGGACGGTCGGCGAGGGCTCCTCCTCGACGTCCTCCTCGGGCCCTTCGGAGGGCTCTTCGGCCGGCTCCTCAGGGGGCTCCCGGGGGTCGGTTCCGGGGGTGTTCTGCGGGGCCGGTTCGGCGGGGGCCGGTCGCTGTGCGTGGTCGGGGTTCTGGCCGAGGATCAGGGCGGCGATCGCCCACAGGGTGAGGCCGCTGGTGATGGCGACCGGGGCGTAGTGGCGGACGGCGGGGACGCCGGCGAGCAGGACGGAGCAGACGACGGCGCACCCGGCGGCGACCAGCACGGGGTGCTTCGGGCGCTCGCCCAGCGCGTCGATGGCCTTGCCCCGCTGCTCGGGGTCCTTGATCTTCTGGGCCTCGGCGCGCCGTTCCTTCCAGGCGGCGAGGGTCTGGGCGTGTTCGGCGCGGGCGTCGGCGGTGCGGGCCCGGAGCGGGGTGAGCAGGCGGCGGTTGCCCTGGCGCAGGGCGGTGAGGGAGAGGCCGCCGAGGTAGGGGTGCGTCGGCCGCTTGCCCTTGAGGGCTTCGAGGGCGGCGGCGCGCTCGGCGGGGTCCTCGATCTCGCGGGCGGCGGCGCGCAGTTCGCGCCATGCGGCGAGGGTCTCGGCGTGCAGGGCGAGGTCTTCCTGGAGGTGGGTGGGCATCGGTGCCTCAGCCGATGATCGAGTTGATGATGCCGCTGAGGACGGACGCGGGGATGGCCCAGAACCCGCCGGCCGAGGCGTACAGCGACGGGGCGACGGCCCCGCACAGGGCGTCCTTCCACGGCCGCGCCTTGAGCCCGAAGGTGGCGATGGTCAGGACGGCGGCGGTGGCGCCGGTCTGCCAGTCCCCCAGTGCCGCGTTGCCCTGGAGGGAGGCGCCCAACTGCTCGCCGATCCCGCTGAGCTGCTGGAACGCAGTGCCGGCGTTCGCGGCCAGCAGGCCGATGCCGAACGCCCAGAACGGGACCTGGTCGTCGTCGATCGTGATCTTGTTCTTGCCGCGGACGCCGACGTAGAGGTACATGGTCGTGACGGTGGCGGCGCCGCCGGCGCCCATCGCGATGAGGCTGCTCATGGTGTCTGTCTCCTGACGGGCTAGAAGAGGGGGAGGGCGGCGAAGATCGGAGCGATGCCGGTGGCGACGGCGAGGCCGGAGGCGACCGGGATACGCGCGGCGATCAGGATCAGGAGGGGTCCGGGGCGGCGGACCTCGCTCACGCGCAGGCGGCCCCGGTCGCGCAGGTGGAGGTCGAGGGCCCAGCCGGCACCGGCCAGCAGCAGGCCGACGAAGGGCCCGCCCGGCGTGATCAGCGGCACCAGGCCGGTCGCGTAGCCGCCGACCGCGCTGATGGCGGTGAGGACGCACCAGCGGCGGAAGCGGCGGGTACGGTCGGAGGAGGAGCCGGCCTTGGCGCGGGAGGCCTTGCGGTGCTGGCGGCGGGCCCGGAGTTTGGCCTCGCGCTGGTCGGCGAGGCGCTGGCGGCGGTGGCGCAGGTCGCGCTGAGCGGGGGTCTCCCCGGCGGCCGCGAGGGCCCGGTCCTCCTCGGCGCGGACGCGCTGCTTCTCCAGCTCGTGTTCGGCCTCCCGGCGGGCGGTCCGGTCCTGCGGGGTCTCGGAGATCCGGTCCGCGAGGAGGTCGACCAGGCCGACCAGGTCGTCACGGCGGCCCGGCGTGCTCGGGGTGAGGATGTCCTCGACGCGGTGACGCGCCGAACGCTCCTGGGTGCTCTCCCCGACCTTGCCGAGCGCGGCGTCCATCCGGGCACGCTGGCCCGCGAGCATCTCCTCGTACTCGACCTGCTGACGTGCCGAGCGCTGGGCCTCGCTCTCGGTCAGCAACTGGCCGATCTGCTCCCCCACCTGGGAGGCGATCGCCGTGGCCTGCTCGGCGAAGATTGCGCGAGCCGGGGCCCAGAACGCCTCGGCGGCGGCTTCCATCGAGGGCGGTCCGGAAGGGGCGGCGCCGATCGGGATCGGGGTGTGGACCGTGGTGTCCGGCAGACCCGGGGGGATGACGGGGCCGGACTTACGCCACCACTCGGCGGGCGGGGGGCCGAAGACGCCGGCGGTGGGCGGTTCGGACGGGGGCGGGGGGATGGTCATCGGTTCCACCCGCCCCGGCGGATCAGCTCGCGGACGCACACGACGGCGATCAGGAGGTCTGCCGCGAGGAAGATGAAGCAGAGCATGTAGCCCATGGGATTCTCCCTGGTCAGGGATGGTGCACACCCCCGCGCACCTGGAGCGCGCGGGGGTGTGCACCACCGAAGGGCGGGTCAGGAGGAGCGCCACCAGGCGCGGGGGGCCGGGTCGCGGTGCCAGGCGGTGATGGAGCGGCTGGTGGGGTGGGCGTCGATCTGGCGCTGGCCCTCGCGGTCCGCGTCGCGGACGGCGGCGGCCCGGCGCTGCTGGCCGGACTGCGGTTGGTTGCGGCGGAAGATCTGCATCAGGTCACGCGCTCCTTCAGCGGTCGACGACGGGCTTGTCGAGGTCGCGGTGGGTGAGCCGGACGGTGGAGCCGGTCTTGGCGAGGCGCCGGGCGAGGGCCATGGCGACGGTGGCGGCGCGGTGGCGGCCGCCCGCGCAGCCGACGGCGATGGTCAGCGGGGCCTCGGTCGGTCCGGCGTCGTAGGCGTCGGCCAGCAGCGCGGTGCCCGCGATCAGCTCCCGGATGCCCGGGGTGGCCAGGACGGCCTGTCGGACGGGCAGGTCGTGGGCGCTCTGGTGACGCAGGGCCGGGTCGACGTGCGGGTCGCGGAAGTGACGGCGCAGGTCGAGGACGACGGTCGCCTCGGGCGGGTCGGCGTGCAGGTAGCCGAAGCTGACGACCTCGATGGTGGTCAGGGCCATGACAGTGCTCTCCATGTGCGGCGTGGCGGGGTGGAGCCGGGGGAGAGGGTCAGATCTCTTCGCAGCGCAGCCGGTAGCAGGCGCCGCAGAGCGGGCGCACCCACTCCTCGTCGCAGACGTCCTGGACGAACGGGTCCACGATGTCCTCGACGTCCGGCTTGGCCTCGCCGCAGTAGTCGCAGGTCTTCATGTCGGTCTCCTTCGAGGTCAGGTGGTGGCCGGCGGGTCGTTGCGCTCGGTGACGACCTGGCGGCGCAGGCGCACCGCGTAGTCGTTGCGGCAGCCGAGCGCGTCGCGGACCTTCTTCGTGCTGAGCTCCTCGCCACGGGCGGCGAGGTCGTCGGCCAGGACCCGGACCCGGCCGATGTCGGCCGGGTCGAGGGGGCGTTCCCCGGCGGTCGCGGAAGCGTTCCCGACGGGACCGTCCGAGGACTCGCTCCCTGGGGCCCCGGCATCGGGTGCGGGTGCGTACGACCCCGTTCGGTAAAGGGCTTCGAGCGCTTCCGTCGTGATCGGGGAAGCGTTCCGCAGGCCGTCGGGAACGGTGTCGAGATAGACACCGTCGGATGGTCCGGAGGGCAGGGGGAGGGTGAGGGCGGGGAACGGATCGTCGGGCATGCCCGGCCACAGATCGGCCGGCGCGGGAAGCGTGCTCAGCTCTGCCACGCGGGCGCGGGCGTTGAGGCGCTGGGCGAGCAGTTCGGCGGTCAGGCCGGGGGTGGTGACGCCGTGGACGTACTCCCACGCGATGCGCCACGCCGCGTCGGTCGACAACGCTCCGTAGGCGGCGGCGGACAGCAGCCGGTCCGCGACCTCCCGCACCTTCGGGTGGTGCTCGGCCCGCTGGCGGGCGTGCTCGGCACGCTCCTTCGCCTGCTTCTTCTCCGCCGTGGTCGGGCCCCGGCCGCCATGGGTCTGCAGATCGGTGAGCCAGACGGCGCCGATGCTGGACAGGGCCAGCACGAACGCCACCCAGTGGTAGTGCGGGTACTGCGTCCAGCCGTGGGCGAAGTTGATCCCGGCGGCGACCGTCCCGGCGGCCCAGGCGCCGAGGCGGTAGGTGTGGGTGGAGCGCTCGCCCTCGGCCTGGGCGCCCAGGGCGACCAACGCCCACGCGCCGCCTTCCAGCATCGCGGCCAGCAGCACCGCGAGCAGGACCGCGACCTTGGCGTGGTCGAGAGCCGCGACCTGGGAGACCACGGCCGGCACGATCGAGCACGCCTGCACCAGCCGGACGAACGCCCGCGCCGGATTCGCCGCGACCCAGCCGGTCACCCGGCCCAGCCGCACGGCCCGCGCCGCCCGCCGCCGCTCCTTCGCCTGCTCGGCGGCGCGCTCGTCGGCCTCGCGCCGCTGGCGGGCCGCCTCGGCATCCAACCGGCGCTGCTCGTGCTCCTCGCGCCGGTCCGCACGGGCATCGGCCCGCTCGGCACGCCGGTCCTCGCGCCGCTCGGCGCGGAACTCGCCCAGCCCGCTCACCGCCGCCACCCCGCCCTCGGGGAAAGCCCGGTGACCTCGGCGGCCTGCTGCTCGGTCAGCCGTCCGCGCCGGGACAGGGCGTCGGCGAGGGCCGTCGCCTGGTCCCACAGCGTGTCGAGCAGGGCGTCGGTGTGGTCATGCAGCGCGGACATGTCCCGGCACGGGTCGTCGGAAGCTCCGAAGGTGACGTCCCGGCCGAAGGCCTCGTCCACGGCCCGGTAGATCTCGCGGCGGTCGCCGAGGGCTCCCGCCTCGGCCGCCCAGCCCCGGACGGAGGTCCACAGACCGGCCTCGCGCAGCCACCGGTCCTGGGCCCGCTCGCCAGCGGCGAATGCGACCAGCCCGGTGTAGAGCGGGACCGAGAAACCGCAGGTGACGTCGACCTCGGCGACGTTTCCGCCGTTCGGTGCCGCGCACAGGTCGTCACGGATGGCGACACTCTTGAACGGGATACCGAAGTGGAGCATGGCCGCCACGTGGCCGGCTTCGTGCGCGGCGACGGCCTGTCGCAGCAGGTCGTCCGGCAGGGCGAGGACCTCGAACAGGGGCGTCGGCCCGGTCACCGTCGGCTTGGGGTTGCGGGTGGTCAGCCCGGTTTCGGCGTCGAAGTGCCAACCGGTGCCGTTCAGGATGTCGTTCACGCCGCCACCCGCTCGGCGCTTGCGGTGCGGTGGATCACGGCCGGGCGCCGCAGCGGCACCGGCGCGATGCTCAGCAGGCGCTCGGCGTAGGCGGCCAGCTCCGGGTCCTCCCGGCGCAGGTCCGCCAGGATGTCGTCCGCAGCGTCCATCCGGGCCTCGCGCTCGACCTCGGTCTCGCCGGGCATGCCGGTGAACAGCCGGGTGAACTCCGAGTCCACGGCGAGACCGAGCGCCAGCTCGGCGAACTCCTCCGGCGTCAGGGCCATCTGGCCTGCAACAATCGACTTCACGGGTCTACCTCTTCCAGTAGGCGAGTAGGCCCGTGAGGGGCTGGCGCGCTCCCGGCCAAGGTTCGCGCGCCAGCCCAACTCATGCGGGCCCAGCTATTCGTGGTGCACGAGTAGCCATGGCCACGGCCCAACCGGCGAGCGGAAGGGCCGGGCAAAAGTCACTCGTTCACAACTCGGGCCCCCCGCCGAAGCGGAGTGGGGCCCGTGATGCCGCCTTTTCGGGATGTACTCCCAGGCATGGGCGGCGTTGACCTTTCGGTCTCTAGCCATCCGGACTGCCAAGGCGCCGGTTGCCTCGGCCCGATTTGTCCCGGGCCCCTTCGCCCCGGGCACGGCGGTAGCCGGCCATTCACGGGCGCGTTTGTGCAGGTCAGAGCAGCCCAAAGAAGGCCCCACCAGGCATGCAACCCCACCTGGTCTTGTTGGATGACTTGTTCCAACAAGCTGATGGCATGAGCTTGGAGCATGGGCGCTCGCTTCGTCAAGCGCTTCGAGGTACCTTGTTGGAACAAGTCCTCCAAGTCAGGGAGATCCGGCATGGCCAAACAGGTCGCGCGCTACCACTCCATCGCCGATGACCTGCGGCTTCAGATCAACCAGGGGAAGTTGGCACCCGGCAAGAAGCTCCCGTCGGAAGAAGAACTGACCACTACCTACGACGTCAGTCGGAACACGGTGCGACTCGCCCTCGGCCGCCTGACAGACGAAGGGCTGCTGGTGTCCGCCCAGGGGCGCGGCACCTTCGTCCGGGAGCGCTACGAGCCCGCCGTGTGGAACTGGACCACCATGGAGTCCCGGTCGGTTCATGAGGCGAACCACACCGCTGGCGACCAGTGGGCCAGCCAGATCGCGGCCAACGGCCAGGAGCCGCGCCAGGAGATTCGGGTGTCGATCAGGCGCCCCCCGGAGGAGGTGGCGCGACAGCTTCAGCTCGACCCGGCGACGGCGCTGACGGTCGTACGCGAGCGAATCCGCTACGTGGATCACGAGCCGTATGCCCTCGCGGACAGCTACTTCCCCGAGGAACTGGTCAGGGACACTCCACTGATGCTGCCCGAGGACGTGTCGGCCCCTGGGGGCATCCTCGCCAGCGCCGGCCTGATCCAGGTGCGGTACAGCGACGAGATCACGGTCCGGATGCCCACCCGGGAGGAGAGCGAGCGGCTTGTCCTACCCGCGGCTACTCCGGTCGCGGTCCACCGCCGGACCGGCTACGACAAGGACGATAGGCCCCTCCGGGTAATGATCACGACACTCCCCGGTGACAGGCACGTCATCCGCTACGACGTCTCAACGGACTGACATGACGACTCCGAGCGCTGCCCGACGTCCAGAACCCCTGACCGGCCGCGAGCCGTATCCAGAGCTCGTCTGGTACGCCGCCTACGGCTCGAACATGCACCTCGACCGACTGATGCACTACATCGCGGGCGGCTGCCCGCCGGGCGGCGCACGAACCTACCCCGGGTGCCGCGACCAGCGTCCGCCCCGTGCGGCGCTGCCGGTGCTGCTGCCCGGACAGCTCTACTTCGCCTTGGAGTCGAAGGTCTGGACCGGTGGCATGGGCTTCTACGACCAGACGGACGTCGGGGAGATGCCGGCGCGGGCCTACCTGATCACTCCTGAGCAGTTCTCCGACATCGCAGCACAGGAGATGCACGAGCAACCCGGGCAAGACCTCGACCTCACGCCGGCTCTGAGGCTGGGGAGCGTCAGCCTCGGTCCCGGCCGCTACGAGACGTTGGTGTGTCCGGGGCAGATCGACGGCTACCCGGTGCTGACGTTCACCGCCCCATGGCGGCGGGCGGACGCCGAGGTGACCCGCCCGTCCGCCGCCTACCTCCGGAACTTCGCGTCTGGGCTGCACGAGGCGCACGGCTGGTCTACGGAGGAGACGGCCGAATACCTGGGGGCCCGGCCCGGCGTGGCCGGCGCCTGGACCACGGAAGCGATCATGGATGCACTGAGTACCGAGACCCCGGGCGGCGCGCCGGAGTCGTAGGCGCAATCGCCCAGGTAGCGACCGGATCTCTGGTCTCAGTTCTGGTCTCATTCGCCTCCGTTCGCCGGGGTTCACCGCACCCCAACGACATCCCTCCCGCCTGGGGTCGGAACCCCGGCGAACCCCGCCGAACAGGGCCGCACAGACCTCGAAAGCGTGTGTGGGGGCAACTCCACCGTGGGTTCGAATCCCACCGCTACCGCTCGAAAGCCCGAGGGCCCGTCCGATCCGGACGGGCCCTCGGCGTTTGTCCCCCGGCTTCCCGGTGCCGGTGTCCCCCCGTACCGGGCGGGCACGAAAAACGGCTCCGCACCCCGGGCCGATGACCACCGGTGCCCGGTCCGTACGGAGCCTGGAGGGGGAGCGGTTCGGGGGGACTGACCGCTCCCCCGACGGAGTCCCACAACCGGCGCCGCGTCGGGGGGAAGCCACGACGGCCGGTCCCACAGCGGGGAGCTCCGGATCCACGTACCGGGGATTCCTGCCAGATCCGCGGCACACCTCCATCCTGCCGCCCGGCCCGCGACCGGGCACCCGGAGAAAGGCCCCACTCGCGGGGACCTTCGTCCCGCCGGCCGAACGCGTCGCACACTTGATAGCCCGTCCGGGTGGATAAGCTGCCCCTGGCAGGCCGCTCGGGGACCGGACCACGGCGGCCCACGGCTGGAGGAAGGTCACCCGATGGCGCAGGCGAAGAAGATCGGCATCGCCCTCCTGCTCGTCTTCGTGCTCTACTCGATCATCACCTCGCCCTCCCGGTCCGCCGAGCTGGTCCAGCTCGGGTTCGAGGGGATCTCGAACGCGGCCAAGGCGGTCGGCACCTTCATGACCGGTCTGATCAAGTAGCGGGCGGCCCCCGAACGGCCGCCGCGCACCGGCTACGGTGAGCGGGACCCTCTGTCCCCGTCCGCGAGGAGCGGCAATCGTGATCCGCCACCTGGTCCTGTTCAAGCTCAACGAAGGCGTCGGCAAGGACGAAGAGCGCGTGCTCGCCGGCGCCAAGGCCTTCGCCGCGCTCGGCACCGTGATCCCCGAGCTGCGCGAGTGGGAGTGCGGCTGGAACACCACCGACCGGGACATCGCATACGACTATGCGATCAACAGCCTGGTCGAGGACCACGACGCCCTCCAGGCCTACCTGACCCACCCGGACCACCAGGCCGCGGCCGGCCTCTGGCGCGAGTTCGCCACCTGGGTGATCGCCGACATCGAGGTCTGAGCACCCGTCCGACCCAGCCCGTCCGCCCCAGCCCGTCCGGAAGCCGGCTCCGGGCCCTTCCCCCGGACGGACCGCGGCGCCCCGTCCGACCTCCGGGCGGGGCGCCGCGCCATGTCCCGGGACGATCCGCACGGCGCTTCGCCGGCGGCCCCGGGCGGGGTTGAACGCCCGACCAACACACCTCCGCCGGGTGCTTGCCCGACGCATGCCCGCCTTGTGATGCTATGACCGGTTTTGCCGGACATGGCGAGGTAGTGAAGCCAGCCAGCCGCGACACCCGATCCGCAGGGCCCGCCATTGACGACTTTGGGAGGGGTGAGGTGTCCGTGGACGAAGTGCTGGCTGCGATCACCAGCCCGGCCGGCGAGCTCCGCCCGGACCGGCTGCGCGGCCCCGGCGGCCGCCCCGCCGTGGACGTCCGGACGCTGACCCGGGTGCTGTTCGAGCGGCTCGCCGAACTCCCCCCGGACGCCCCCGAGCGGGAGCGGGTCCGGGCCGCCCTGATCGAGGTGAACATCCCGCTGGTCCGCTACGCGGCCACCCGCTTCCGCAGCCGCAGCGAGCCGATGGAGGACGTCGTCCAGGTCGGCACCATCGGCCTGATCAACGCGATCGACCGCTTCGACCCCGAGCGCGGCGTCCAGTTCCCCACCTACGCGCTGCCGACCATCCTGGGCGAGATCAAGCGCTACTTCCGGGACAACGTCCGCACCATGCACGTCCCGCGCCGGCTCCAGGAACTGTGGGTCCAGGTCAGCGGCGCGATGGAGGAACTGACGGTGCTGCACGGGCGGGCGCCCAAGGTGCCGGAGATCGCCGCCAGCCTGCGGATCCCCGAGGAGGACGTGCGGGCCTGCCTGGACGCCGGGCGGGCGTACAACGCGGCGTCCCTGGAGGCCGCGCAGGAGCACGAGGGCGGGCTCGCCCTGCTCGACCGGCTCGGCTACGAGGACTCGGCACTGGCCGAGGTCGAGCACCGCGACATGGTCCGCCACCTGCTGGTCCAGCTGCCCGAGCGGGAGCGGCGGATCGTCATGCTGCGGTTCTTCGCCAACCTGACGCAGTCCCAGATCAGCACCGAGCTGGGAATGTCCCAGATGCACGTGTCCCGGCTGCTCTCGCGGATCCTGACGAGGCTTCGGACCGGCAACTCCTGGGAAGAGTGAGATTGCAGCGAGTTACTCCGGCGTGACATCTTGCGACGTTCGGGTTTGCCGTGGACCGTGTTCCGGTATGCAGGGGGAAGGCCCTCGCCGGGAACCTCCGCGCGACGGCCCCCGTTCAACTGACAGTCACGAGGGGGTGGGTGCATGTCCGGAGAGCTGGGCACTGCGGAGATCCACGCCGGCCGGGCCACCGGCACGGCCGTCGCCGAGGATCTGGTCCCGCGGCCGCGGGTCGAACCGCTCCGACCGCCCGGTCCCGGCGCCGGATCCGAGACGCCGCCCGGCTCCGGACTGGACACCCGGACGCTCTCCCGCTCGCTGTTCCTGCGGCTGGCCGCGCTGGACCCGGGCAGCGCCGAGCACACCTACGTCCGCGACACCCTGATCGAGCTCAACCTGCCGCTGGTCCGGTACGCCTCGGCGCGCTTCCGCAGCCGCAACGAGCCGATGGAGGACATCGTCCAGGTCGGCACCATCGGCCTGATCAAGGCTATCGACCGCTTCGATCCGGAGCGCGGGGTGGAGTTCCCCACCTTCGCGATGCCCACCGTGGTCGGCGAGATCAAGCGCTTCTTCCGGGACACCAGCTGGTCGGTCCGGGTGCCGCGACGGCTCCAGGAGCTGCGGCTGGCGCTCACCAAGGCCGGCGACGAACTCTCCCAGCGGCTGGACCGCTCCCCCACCGTCGCCGAGCTGGCGGCCTGCCTGGGGGTCAGCGAGGAGGACGTGGTCGAGGGCCTGGCCGTCGGCAACGCGTACACCGCCAGCTCGCTCGACTCCAGCACCGGTGAGGAGGACAGCGACGGGCCGCTGGCCGACCGGCTCGGCTACGAGGACCTCGCCCTGGAGGGCGTCGAGTACCGGGAGTCGCTCAAGCCGCTGCTGGCCAAGCTCCCGCCGCGCGAGCGCCGGATCATCATGCTGCGGTTCTTCGGCAACCTCACCCAGTCGCAGATCGGCGAGGAGATCGGGATCTCCCAGATGCACGTCTCCCGGCTGCTCACCCGGACGCTGACCCAGCTGCGCGAAGGGCTGATCAACGAGGGCTGAGCCGCCCTCGCCGGGGCCGGGTCGGATCATCCGGCCCGGCCCCGGCGCGTGTTCGGCCTCCGGGCCGGCCCGTGCGGGGCGCGGGCCGGTCCGTACGCGTGCGGGAGGCGGGCCGGTCCGTCAGGGGCACGGCGAGGCTCGCGCAGGGCACGGCAAGGCCCGTGCGGTGCGATTCAGGCCATCACCGGGCGGGGCCGTGAACGGCCGCGGAATCCGCCCGTCGGGCGCCCGGCGCCCGTCCGGACCGCGGGCACCGGACCCGCCTCGCGAACCGGGAACGGCGTCCGACCAGCGGGGATTCCGCAGCCTTCGGTGACGCATTCCATACGCTCCGGAATCCCCCCGGCTCGGTATGCTGATCGACGCCGCGAGCGCCCCCATTGCAATTTCGGACTCTCCCGTGGCACAGCACTGCTCGATATTGCATGAACCTGCCCAGTAGGGCGACGAGTTGTGCAAGAGTGTCATGCGCAACGGCGACAGTGCAGGTGCCCCGCCCGCCCGCTGAGCCACACCCTCGGTAGCCATCCGTAGCACTCAGCTTCCGGTTTTTCATTTTCAATTCACTATTTGCGCCACCGGCACGGTTCCGGTCACAATCAGCGCCTTCATGGCCTCGCCATGAACGTTGGTAACAGGTTCGCTGCACTCTCGCCCAATCGGTCCCTCGCACCGCTGTCCCTCGACCAGGATGGGCCCGGGCAGCCTGCTGCCCGCGAACAGCTACACGGGCAGGCGAGCGCCGAGCAGCGCGGCACCTGCCCCAAGGGGAGGATCACCATGGGTCGAGCGACCCGAAGAGTCGCCGCGTGCGCGGCGGCAGTCCTGCTGGCCAGCGGCTTGCAGACCACCCTGGCCCACGGCGACACCACGCCGCCCAGGATCGACCTCACCGTCCTGGTCGTCGACGACGGCGGCCCGTCCGTCGCGGCCATCACCGCCGAGCTGAAGAGCCAGGGCACGCCCTACAAGGTCGTCAGCCTCAACGACCCCAACCGTCCCGTCATCAACTCGGCTTTCCTGAGCGACACGTTGAACGGCCAGCCCCGGGGGAAGTTCCAGGGCATCGTGCTGCCCAACGAAAACCCCTTCCCCAACAGTGCCGCCGAGATGACCGCGATCGCGACCTACGAGGCCGCATTCAACGTCCGCCAGATCGACGCGTACACCTGGGCCAACCCGGCGGTCGGCCTGAACTACGCCCAGAATCCCGGATTCGTGGGCACCCTCGACGGATTCCAGGGCGCCACCACGACGGCCGGAACTTCGGGCCCGTTCGGGTACCTCAAGGGAAGCGTCCCGTTCGAGGACAACGACCCGAACGTCAGCGAGAGTTACGGCTACCTGGCCACCCCGCTCGCCAGCTTCCCGGCCGGCGCCTCGTTCGTCCCGCTGGTCGACGCGCCGATACCCAGCAGCACCGCCCGCGGTTCCCTGGTCGGCGAGTACACCCACGACGGCCGCAAGGAACTGGTCGTCACGTTCGTCTACAACCAGTACCAGCAGCAGTACCGCCTGCTGGCCCGCGGCATGGTCGACTGGCTCACCCAGGGCGTCCACCTCGGCTACGACCGCAACTACTTCGCCACCCACGTGGACGACGTCTTCCTGGCCGACGACCGCTGGGACACCGTGCTCAAGTGCACCCCCGGCGACGTCACCTGCCCGCCCGGCACCCCGGACAGCGCCGCCCCGATCCGGATGACCGTCGACGACGCCAACCACCTCAAGCAGTGGCAGGCCGCCAACAACTTCACCCTGGACATGGTGTTCAACGGTGGCGGCAGCGAGGACTGGAAGGCCGACCACGAGACCACCGTGGACCCCACGGCGGACCAGATGATCGCCGACCAGACCAACTACCGGTGGGTCAACCACACCTACACCCACCCGTACCTGGGCTGCGTCCAGAACGTCACCGTGGTGCCCTGGGTCTGCTCCAAGAACTCCGCGGGCGCCACCGTCTGGGTCGACCAGCCCACCATCTCCGGGCAGATCAAGAACAACTCCGACTGGGCCACCGCGCGCGGCCTCCAGTACGACCCGCAGACCCTGGTCACCGGCGAGCACTCCGGGCTGCTGACCGCTCCCCAGGAGACCAGCGACAACCCGAACCTGGCGCCGGCGCTGGCCGCCAACGGCATCAAGTTCACCGCCAGCGACGCCTCCCGCGAGACCGGCCAGCGGGCCGTCGGCTCGTCCACGCTGACCGTGCCGCGGTACCCGATGAACGTCTTCTACAACGCCGCCACGGCGAAGGAGGAGACCGACGAGTACAACTGGATCTACACCAGCAAGGCCAACGGCGGCAGCGGCGTCTGCGAGAACAACGCCAACTCGACCTGTCTGCCGCAGCCGTTGGACACCACCACCGGCTACCAGTCGTACATCGTGCCGCTGGAGGCGCGGATCGACCTCGGCCACGTGCTGAACAACGACCCGCGGCCGCACTTCGTGCACCAGTCGAACCTGTCCGAGGACCGCATCCTGTACCCGGTGCTGGAGAAGGTCCTCGGCACCTACCGCTCGCTGCACGCGGACAACGCCCCGATCGTGAACCTGAGCCAGCGCGAGATCGGCCAGGAGTTCCAGCGCCGTGCCGCCTGGAACACCGCGATCGCCGCCGGCAAGGTCACCGCCTACCGGATCGGCAACGCCGTCACCGTCAGCGCGCCGTCCGGTGTTCAGGTGCAGGCCACCATGCCGACCGGAACTGCTCAGAAGCTGGCCATCGGTACGGGCGGGTTCGGGTCGTCCTACGCCGGTACGCTCTCGGGTTGGGTGTCCCCGGGCGCGCTGCAGAGCAGCGTCACCCTGCAGCTGCCGGCCGCGCCGGCCGCGCCGGCTCCCGTCGCGCCGAGCGTCGCGGCCAAGTCCGTCCCGGCCCCGGCGCCGGCGGACAAGAAGGTCGTGCCGCAGGGCGTCGCCACCCCGGTCCCGGTGGGCCCGGGCGACAACGCCCGCAAGCCCGCTCCGTCGCTGGTCCCCGGTAGCGGAACCCCGGTGCCGGGCAAGGGTGTCGCCGCTGGCACCATCGGTCAGGGCGGCAACGGCGACCACGCCGCGGCGAAGAACGGCAAGGCCTCTGGGGGGACGGCCACGCCGAGCAGCGCCACCGGACGCTCCGACAACCGGTAACCGGTACCACCCGCCGGTGGGGCCGGGCCCTCGCCCGGCCCGGCCCCGCCACGGCTCCCGTTCCGGCCATCCAGGCCGGAACCGACGCAAGAACAGGAGGGGGACAGGAATGCGCGTCACCCTGCTCACCGAGGGGACGTATCCGCACCAGCACGGCGGCGTGAGCGTCTGGTGCGACCAGCTCGTTCAAGGCATGCCGGACGTCGACTTCGACGTCATCGCCGTCACCGGAACCGGCCACGAACCACTGGCCTGGGAACTTCCCGCCAACGTGCGGTCGGTCACCACCGCACCCCTCTGGGGCCCGGCCTCGGAAGGCCGGCCGCCCCGCGGCAAGGAGATGCGGCGCTTCCTCAACGCGTACGAGCGCTTCCTGCACTCCGTCCTCGACCCGGTCTACACCACCCACTTCGGCACCGAGCTCTACAACTTCGCCGACCTCGCCCGCGCCGGGCTGCTCAGCCCGGCGCTGCGCAGCGAGCGGGCGCTGCGCACGCTCCAGCACGTGTGGACCCGCGACTACCTGCCGACCGCGGTCTCCCGGCCCACCCTGCACGACGCCCTGAACGCCACCGACCTGCTGGAGCACGCCCTGCGGCCGCTCTCGGTCGAGCCGCCCAAGGACGGCGTCGCGCACGCGGCCAGCGGCGGACTCGCCACCCTGCCGGGGCTGATCGCCGCTCAGCAGTACGGCGTACCGTTTCTGCTCACCGAGCACGGCATCTACCTGCGCGAGCGCTACCTCGGCTACCGCACCGGCCCGTACCGCTGGCCGGTCAAGGCGCTGCTGCTCGGCTTCTACCGGATGCTCGCCGAGGAGAGCTACCGGCAGGCCGCGCTGGTCACCCCCGGCAACCGGTACAACCGGCGCTGGGAGGAACGCGGCGGCACACCGTCCTCGCACATCCGCACCGTCTACAACGGGGTGGACCCGGCGGCCTTCCCGCCGGCCGGCCCCGAACCCGAGACCCCGACCCTCAGCTGGGCCGGCCGGGTCGACCCGATCAAGGACCTGGAGACGCTGATCCGGGCCTTCGCCATAGTCCAGCGCGAGATCCCCGAGGCGCGACTGCGGCTCTTCGGCGGCACTCCCAAGGGCGGCGAGGCCTACCGGGACAGCTGCATAGCCCTGGCCGCCGAGCTCGGCATAGCCGACTCGGTGGCCTTCGAGGGCCGCGTCGCCGACATCACCGACGCCTACGCGGCGGGCAACGTGGTCATGCTCTCCAGCATCAGCGAGGGCTTCCCGTTCACCCTGATCGAGGCGATGTCCTGCGGCCGCGCGACCGTCTCCACCGACGTCGGCGGCGTACGCGAGGCCGTCGGCGACACCGGTCTGGTCGTCCCGCCGCGCGAGCCCGAGCCGATGGCGGCCGCCGCGATCGAGCTGCTGCGCGACGCCGAACGGCGCGCCCGGCTCGGCGAGGGCGCCCGGCTGCGGGTGATCGAGCAGTTCACCCTCCGCCAGAACATCGACGGGTTCCGCGGCATCTACACCGAGCTCCTGGGCACCGCCCGCTGGATGCCCGGCGGCATGATCGCCGTCACCGACCAGGTCCCCAGCCCCGACTGGGACCAGCAGCTGGCCGTCGCCACCACGCCGGAGCCGAGCGAGGTGGGCGCGTGAACGAGCACCGCGAGCGAACCGATGACAGGCGCGTGTTCCACTCCGTGGCCGCCGAGCCCTGCGAGGTGGGCGCGTGAACGAGCACCGCGAGCGAACCGATGACAGGCGCGTGTTCCACTCCGTGGCCGCCGAGCCCTGCGAGGTGGGCGCGTGAGTGGTCCACTGCGCCTCGTCCCGGACGAGGCCGGTCCCGAGCACACCGTGCAGCTGCGCGCGCTGCCGCTCAAGCGGCGTCGGCCGGCGCCGCCGGAGCCGGAGCACGAGCAGCCGCTCTACCTCTCCGCGGACCCGCTGGACGAACTGGCCGAGCGGCTGCGCGACGTCTGCGCCGACGCCGTCCACCCGTACGAGATCGCGGCCTTCCTGGAGTCCGACGGCCTCTCCGACGAGCAGGCGGCCCTGCTGTACGGCCGCCCCGACGCGTTCACCGTCGCCGAGGAGCTGTTCGAGAAGGTCGATCGCCGCTACCCCGGCCCCAGCTCCGAGTTCGCCAATCCCTGGCGGGCCGACCCCTGGCGCTGCGTGGTGCGCGGCCTGGTGTTCGCCCTGCCCGGGCTCGGCTACCTGCTCGGCGCCAACCTGTTCGCGACCACCCGGATGCGCTTCGGCCTGCCCTCGGGCATGCTCGCGCTGTCCGTCGCCACCCTGGTCAGCTGGGGCTTCAACCAGGCCCTGGCGCACCGCTCCTACCGCTGGCTGGGCCGGCTGCGCCGCCGCGAGGCCGCGGTCTGCCTGGCCGTCGGCGCCCCGGTCGGCGCCCTCGTCGCGGCGGCCTCCGCGTACCTGGTCGGCGGGCCGCTCGGCGCGCTGTGCTTCGCCGCCGGGCAGTCCTGCTACCTCGGCGCGGCCACCGTGCTGCTGGTGCTCGGGCGGGAGAAGTTCCTGCTGCTGGCGCTGGCCCCGGCCTCGGTCGGCGCGGGTGTGGTGCTGGCGGCGGACGTCCCCCAGGTGGTCCGCACGGTGGTGCTGCTCGTCTCGGCGCTGCTGGCGGTCGGTCTGGCCGTCCGGGAGCTGCTGGTCTGCATCCGCGGCGGCGAACGGGAGTCCGTCGAGCTGAAACTGCCGGTCCGCCACGAGGTCCCGCACCTGCTGTTCGGCCTGGCCTGCGGGGCGCTCACGCTGATCGCCGGCCTCGGCGGGACCATCCACCAGGCGGTGCTGACCGACGGCAACGCCACCCAGGAGACGTCGACCGCGCTGACCGGCCCGGCGATGATCGCGCTGACGCTGAGCCTGGGCCTCGCCGAGTGGCTGCTGTTCCGCTACCGGGCGATGGCCGTCGCCGCGCTGCGCACCAGCCACACCGGCGGGCAGTTCTCCCGCCGCACCGGCGGCATCCTGCTCGGCTGCCTGTTCATCTACCTCACCACCGTGGCCGCGCTGGACGCCGCCGCGACCGTGCTGTGGCCCGGCGCCCCCTCGCTCGGCGTCCCGCAGCTCGGCGCGATGCTGCTCCTCGGCGGCTCGCTCTGGCTGGCGCTGCTGCTGAACGCCTTCGGGTTCAGCTGGAGCACCGCTCTGATCTGCCTGGCCGCCGCGGTCGCCGAGAGCGCCGGGCTGCTGGCAGGTGCGGACCCGATCGTCCTGCAGCTGATCGGCTGCGGGGCGGCCGCCGTCGTCCTCACCGCAATCGCCGGGCCCGCGCTCGGCCGCACCACCCAGCACCGCTGAACGGCACCACCGACCGGCACCACTGCGCAGCGCGGCTGAACAGCACGGCTGAACAGCGCTGCCGGTCGGCGCTGTCGAACATCGGGCACCGCTGAACAAACATCGAATATCCCGCACGCCCGAATTCGCGTGCACCGCCGTACCCGCTCCACCTGAGAACCCACCTGGCCACGGCGGCCGGCCACCACAGAGCGCCCGGCCGTCCCGGCAGATCGAGAAAGCGAACCCCGCATGAGCAGCGTCGCGGTTACCGGAGCCGAGGGCTTCATCGGCTCCCACCTCGTCGAGACCCTGGTCGCCGACGGGCACCACGTCCGCGCGATGGTCCAGTACAACTCGTTCTCGTCCTTCGGCTGGCTGGAGACCCTGTCCGAGGAGGTGCTGGACTCGGTCGAGATCATCCTCGGCGACGTCCGGGACCCGGGCTCGGTCAACGGCCTGGTCAAGGGCACCGAGGCGGTCTACCACCTGGCCGCCCTGATCGCGATCCCGTACTCCTACCGCGCCCCCCACTCGTACGTGGACACCAACGTCACCGGCACCCTGAACGTCCTGGAGGCGGTGCGCCACCTGGAGATCCCGCGCCTGGTGCACACCTCCACCAGCGAGACGTACGGCACCGCGCAGACCGTGCCGATCACCGAGGACCACCCGATCAACTCCCAGTCCCCGTACGCCGCCTCCAAGGCCGGCGGGGACCGGCTGGCCGACAGCTACCACGCCAGCTTCGAGACCCCGGTCGTCACCCTGCGCCCGTTCAACACCTTCGGCCCGCGCCAGTCGATGCGCGCCGTCATCCCGACCGTGATCGCCCAGGTCGCGGCCGGCCAGACCGAGATCACCCTCGGCGACCTGCGCCCGACCCGCGACTTCATGTTCGTCAAGGACACCGCGAACGCCTTCCGCACGGTGGGCACCGCGCCCGCCCCGACGGTGGTCGGCCGGACCTTCAACGCCGGTACCGGCGGCGAGATCTCGGTCGGCGACCTGGTCACCCTGGTCGGCAAGCTGATGGGCGTGGACCTCCTGGTGAAGGAGGACGAGCAGCGCATCCGTCCGGCCAACTCCGAGGTGATGCGCCTGGTCGCGGACGCCACCCGGCTGCGCGAGGCCACCGGCTGGGCCCCGGACTTCAGCCTGGAGCAGGGCCTGGAGCAGACCATCGAGTTCTTCCGCGACCCGGCCAACCTCGCCCGCTACAAGACCGACATCTACAACGTCTGACCGCCGCAAACGATCATGCTCGTCCTGGTAGTCGAGGTTCGTGTCCTGCACATCCTTTCCGTGGGGGAAACACCATGCACGCAGTGATCCTGGCCGGCGGTAAGGGCGTCCGTCTCCGCCCGTACACCACCGCGCTTCCCAAGCCGCTCGTCCCGATCGGCGACCAGCACGCGATCCTGGAGATCGTGATGCGCCAGCTCGCCGCCGCGGGCTTCCAGAGCGTCACCCTGGCCATCGGCCATCTCGGCCACATCATCCGCGCCTACGTCGGCAACGGTTCGCAGTGGGGCCTGCGGGTCGGCTACGCCGTCGAGGACAGCCCGCTCGGCACCATGGGCCCGTTGCTCACCATGCAGGACCGCCTGCCCGAGCACTTCCTGGTGATGAACGGCGACATCCTGACCGACCTGGACTTCGCCGGGGTGCTCAAGCACCACGAGGCGTCCGGGGCCCCGCTGACCATCGCCACCTACGCCCGCCAGGTCAAGATCGACTTCGGCGTGCTGACCTCCGCCGAGGGCAGCATCACCGGGTTCCAGGAGAAGCCCAGCATCGACTACCGCGTCTCGATGGGCGTGTACGGCGTCTCCCGCTCGGCGCTCGCCGCGTACACCCCGGGCCTGCCACTGGGCTTCGACGAGCTGGTGCTGGACCTCCTGGCCGCCCGGACCCCGCCCGCCGCCTACGAGTTCGGCGGCTACTGGCTGGACATAGGCCGGCCCGACGACTACGACCGGGCCAACGCCGAGTTCTCGTCCATCCGCCCGGTCCTGATGCCCTTCGAGTCGACCGGCGCCGTGGCGGGCGTCGCGGACCTGCCGATCCCGGCCGCCCGCACCGCCCCGGACGACGCGGTCGCCGAGCCCGCCACGGCGGGCGCCGAGACAGACGGACGGGCCGCGTGAGAATCCTGCTCCTCGGCGGCGACGGCTTCCTCGGCCGTCACGCCACCGCCGTCCTGCGGTCACTGCCCGGTGCCACCGTGCTGACCGCGGGGCGGCGGCCCGCCCACGACCTCCGGCTGGACCTGGCCACCGCCCAGGCCGGCCCGCTCGGCGACGAGCTGTCCGCACTGGCCCCCGACGTGGTGGTCAACTTCGCCGGCGCGGTGGCCGGCAGCGCGGTCAAGCTCGCCGAGGTGAACGCCCGCGGCCCGGCGGTGCTCTGCGAGGCGCTCGCCCTGGGCGCCCCGAAGTCCCGTCTGGTGCACATCGGTTCGGCCGGCGAGTACGGCGTCTGCGCGGAGGGCGACTCGCTCTCCGAGGACGCCGACGCCCGCCCGGTCGGCGTCTACGGCGCGACCAAGCTGGCCGGCTCCCTCGCGGTGGCCGGCTCGCCGCTGGACGCCGTGGTGCTCCGGGTGTTCAACCCGGTCGGCCCCGGCGCCCCGGCGGGCTCGCTGCCCGGCCGGCTGGTCGCCGAGCTGCGCCGGGTGGCGCCCGAGGGCGCCGACGGCGTGATCACGGTCGGCGACCTCTCCGCCTACCGCGACTTCGTCGACGCCCGGGACGTGGCCGAGGCCGTCGGCCTGGCCGTCACCGCCGAGCGTCCGCTCCCCCGGGTGCTCAACCTGGCTTCCGGGAAGGCCCGGCAGGTCCGGGCGATCGCCGACGGGCTGGTCGCCGCGGCCGGCTTCACCGGCCGGATCGACGAGAGCGGGGCGGGCTCCGAACGCTCGGCCGCCGTCTCCTGGCAGCAGGCCGATGTGTCGGCTGCCGCCCGGGAGCTCGGCTGGCACCCGGAGACCGAACTCGGCGACACCCTGCGCGACTTGTGGCTCGACACCGCCGCGCCCACGTCCGACCCGGTGGTCGCATGACCGCCGGGCACACCCCCGACGGCCGCCTGCTGGTGCCACTGTACGTCCACCCCGCGGTGGACCCGGCGGCCTGGCGGGCGGTCGCCGCCGCCGACCCCGCCCGGATCGCCGCCGTCGTGCTCAACCTCGCCGACGGCCCGGGCGAGTCCCCGGACCACGTCTTCGCCGAGGCGGCCGACGAACTGCGCGCCGCGGGGCTGCCGTTGGTCGGCTACACCGACACCGAGTACGGCCGCCGCTCGCACGCCGCCGTGGTCGGCGACATTCTGACGTATCGTCAGCGCCATGGCATCACCGGCGTCTACCTCGACCAAGTGGCCGCCCACCCGGGCGCGTTGGCGCACTACCGGCGACTGGCCACGGCCGCCCGCGCGGCCGGCTGCGGCACCGTGGTGTTCGGCCACGGCGAGCATCCGGACCCGGGCTACGCCGAGGTCGGCCTGGCCGACCTGCTGGTCACCTTCGAGGGCGACTGGGACACCTACCGCACCATGACACAGCCGCTGTGGACCGGCCGACACGCGGCCTCCCGCTTCTGCCACCTGGTCTACGACGTCCCGGCCGAGCACGCCCAGGACGCCGCCGCCCTGATCGCCGCCCGGCGAGCCGGCGTCGGCTGCGCCGTACCGGGAGCCGGGGAGAACCCCTGGCGCACTCTGCCATACGGCCTGAACGCCGCTGAACTGACCTGACCCGACTCGGAGTTCGACTACCGTGAACCGCCGCAACCGGCTACTACCGGCCGCCCTGGCCCTCGCCACCGCCACCGCCCTGCTGGTCACTTCGTGCAGCAGCTCGGGATCGGAGGACGACCAGGACTCGGCCGACGGCACCCCGAGCAACTCCCCCGCGGCCACCGCGCCCGGCACCCCCGGCGCCCCCGCCACCCCCGACGCGAGCACCACCGCCCCGGGCACCCCGGCACCCGCGACCACCGCCCCCGGTACCACCGGAACCACCGGCCCGGCACCGGGAACGCCCGGCGGCAGCACGCCGCCCGCCACCCCACCGGGGACCGGCACCACACCGGGCAACCCCGCCCCGCCGCCGACCGGCGCCCGCTGGCAGCCCACCCCCGGACTGACCTGGCAGTGGCAACTCGGCGGCGGCGTGGACCAGTCGGTGGACGTCCCGGTCTACGACATCGACGGCTTCGAGAACGACGCCTCGGTGGTGGCCGCGCTGCACGCCAAGGGCCGCAAGGTGATCTGCTACATCAACGCCGGCTCCTGGGAGAACTTCCGCCCCGACTCCGCCGCCTTCGCCAAGTCCCTCCAGGGCTCGGACACCGGCTGGAAGGGCGAGAAGTGGTTCGACATCCGCAAGCTCGACCAGCTGAGGCCGCTGATGGCCGCCCGCTTCGACATGTGCCGGAGCAAGGGCTTCGACGCCATCGAGCCGGACACCATCGAGGCCTACAACCAGAACAGCGGCTTCCCGCTGACCCCGGACGACCAGCTCAAGTACAACCGGATGCTGGCGCAGCTCGCCCACGAACGCGGCCTCGCCATCGGCCTGAAGAACGACCTGGACCAGATCCCGGCGCTGCTCGCGGACTTCGACTTCGCGGTCAACGAGGAGTGCGCGCAGTTCGACGAGTGCGAGCGGGTCGCCCCCTTCGT
Source organism: Kitasatospora sp. NPDC056783 (assembly GCF_042789895.1). NCBI lineage: Bacteria > Bacillati > Actinomycetota > Actinomycetes > Kitasatosporales > Streptomycetaceae > Kitasatospora > Kitasatospora sp. NPDC056783. The sequence goes on along the minus strand of NZ_JBHUAF010000035.1, from coordinate 4,165 downwards.
CAAGGCGGGCAAGGCGGTCTTCCACGTCGAGTACAAGCTCGACACGAACCAGTTCTGCGGCAAGACCAAGTCGCTGGGCTTCAGTTCGATGCAGAAGAAGCTCGACCTGAACGCCTGGCGCAAGCCCTGCTGAGGCGTTCCACTCCCGTCGCGCGGGTGACCCGGTCCAGGGTCACCCGCGCGAGGGTCACTTGACCGCCAGCCAGATGACGCCGCCCAGGACGACCAGCGCGACGACGGCGATCAGCGCGATCACCCCGGTGCGGCTGCCGCTCTTGGAGCTGCCGTAGGTGGAAACGTTGCCCGGTGCCTGCGGTGCCGGGGTCTCGTCGACGAACGCCCGGAACATCTGGGTGCTGCCGGCGGGGTCGTAGTCGTTGTCAGCCATGGCACGGACTCTAACGAATCCACCCACCTCGGGCACACCCCGGACCCCCGTCGCGCACACCACACCACCCGCACGTGCGACATCGGTGCGACAGCCTCGCCCGGTTCGCGGAATGCCCCGCCCCGCAATCCGGTTGACTGGCCTCATGACCGGAAACCACAGCCGGGTGAGCCTCGGCACCTCCGACCTGTCCGTCTTCCCGCTCGCCCTCGGCGGCAACGTCTTCGGCTGGACGGCCGACGAACAGCAGTCCTTCGCCGTCCTGGACGGCTACGCGGCGGCCGGCGGCAACTTCATCGACACCGCCGACGTCTACTCCTCCTGGGCCCCGGGCAACACCGGCGGCGAGTCCGAGACCGTCCTCGGCAACTGGCTGCGCAGCCGCGGCAATCGCGAGGACATCGTGATCGCCACCAAGGTCGGCATGCTCGCCGAGCGCACGGGCCTGGGCGCCGCCACCATCAAGGCCGCGGCCGAGGACTCGCTGCGCCGCCTCGGCGTCGAACGGATAGACCTCTACTACACCCACCGGGACGACGACACCCCGGTCGAGGAGTTCGTCACCGCGCTGGACGAGCTGGTCCGCGAGGGCAAGGTCCGGGCGGTCGCCGCCTCCAACATCTCCGCCGAACGGCTCGCCGAGGCGCTGGCCTTCGCCGAGCGCGAGGGCCTGGCGAAGTACGTCGCCGTCCAGCCGCACTACAACCTGGTCTCGCGCGGCACCTTCGAGGGCCCGCTGGCCGACGTGGTCGCGGAGCACGGCCTGGCCACCGTCCCGTACTACGCGCTGGCCTCCGGCTTCCTCACCGGCAAGTACCGCCCGGGCGCCCCCGGCGTGGACAGCGCCCGTGCCGAGGGCGCCGCCCGCTACCTGGACGATCCGCGCGGCCCCAGGGTGCTGAAGGCGCTGGACACCGTCGCCGCCGAGCAGGAGGCGGAGCCCGCCTCGGTCGCCCTGGCCTGGCTCGCCGCCCGTCCGACGGTCGCCGCCCCGATCGCCAGCGCCCGCACCGTCGAGCAGCTCCCACCGCTGCTGGCCGGCGCCACCCTGGAGCTCACCCCGGCGCAGACCGCCCTGCTGGACACCGCCTCCGCCTGAGTCCCCGGCACGCGAACGGGCCCCCGGCAGCGCCTCACTGCCGGGGGCCCGGTGCGTTCGCCGGCGGCTACGGCCGGCCGAAGTGGGTCGGGTAGTAGCCCGAGCTGAGGGTCGAGATCCGGACGGTCGTGCCCGGCCGGGGTGCCTCCACGAACTTGCCGCCGCCCAGGTAGATCCCCACGTGGTGGATCCCCGAGGCCCGGCCGCTGTCGGACCAGAACACCAGGTCACCGCGGCGCAGCTGCCCGGAGCCGATCGGCGTGGTCGCCGCGTACTGGTCGTCGGCCACCCGGGGCAGGCTGATCCCCGCGCGCCGGTAGGCCTGCTGGACGAGCCCCGAGCAGTCGTAGCCGGACGGGCCGTTGCCGCCCCAGACGTAGGGCTTGCCGAGCTGGGCGAGCGCGTAGTCGATGGCCGACTCCACGCTCCCGGAGGCCGACCCGGAGTTCACCGGCGGACGGTTCGCGGGCTGCGCGGGGGCCTGGGCCGAGCCGCCGCCGGACTGCCCGGTGCGGCTGGCGTACACGTCGTAGTGGCTGGTCCAGCGCCACTCGCCGCTGCCGTTCTTGAACCAGTACTTGGAGCCGTCCCAGCCCTGGCGCATCCCGCCCGAGGAGGCCGGGCCGTTGGAGACGGCCTGGGTGGAGCCGGCCGAGCCGCCGGACCCGGCGTGGTTCGCGTACACGTCGTAGTGGCTGGTCCAGCGCCACTCGCCGGAGCCGTTCTTGAACCAGTACTTGGAGCCGTCCCAGCCCTGCGTCCCGGCGTCGGCGTGCGCGGTGCCGACCCCGGCCGTCAGGCCGACGACGCCCGCGCCCGCGAGCACGGTGGTGGCCAGACAGGTGCTTCGCACCGCACGGTGTATTCGACTGCCGCCGTCCCCCGCCGAGCGGGCGGTGCGCGGCCGGGCCGCGCAGTTCGGGCAGCCGCAGCCCGCGATCGCGGGAACGCTGCCGAGGCTCTCCTCGAAGCCCATCAGACCGCGGTCACCGTCGGTGCCGGTACCAGTACCGGGGCCGGGCCCGGTGTACGTGCCGGTGGCTATCCTCATACGGGTCGTCCTTCCTTCCTCCCGGCACGGGCGGCCGGGGGCGGTACCGAGGCGGCCACTCCGGCCGGGGCGACGAAGGCGACCAGCAGCTGTTCCATCAACGCGCTCCGGGCGGCCTCGTCCAGTTCGTGCGCGGTCGCCCGCTCCAGCCGGCGGACGGCGAGCGCCGCCGCCTCGACAGCGTCGTCCACCAGCACCGTCCGCAGGCCCGCGTCCAGGTCGGCCAGCCGGCGCCGGCGCATCGACTCGGCCACCTCGGGCGCGTACTCCAGGGCCAGCGGCTGCACCGAGTAGACCTCCAGGCCGGCCGGGGCCGCCTCGGCGGCCAGCGCCCTGGTCATCTCGTCGGCGAACCACTGCCCGTCGCGCAGCGCGGGGCCGGGCGCCGCGTTGCTGTCGCAGGGCAGGGTGGACGCGGTGCGGGTGAGCACCGCCTGGACCTGCTCGCGCAGGTAGCCCTCGTGGTCCTCGATCGCCAGCAGCGCCCGCGCGGTGTCCTTGACCCGCCAGACGATCAGCAGCCGGACCACGATCGGCGTACCGGTGCGGTCCACCACCTTGACCGGCTCGCTGCGCCAGTGCCGCAGCCGGACGTCCACCCGGCGGCGGCGCAGCAGCGGGTTGACCCAGACCAGGCCGGTCCGGCGGACGGTGCCCCGGTAGCGGCCCCAGCGGGTCAGCACCCGGGTCTCGCCGCCCGCGTTGGCCAGCAGCCCGGCGAGCGCCAGCACCACCAGCAGTCCGGCCGCACCCGCCGCGGCGATCGACTTGGTGTCCGTCTCCACGCCGCCGCTCTCCTTCGCGGCGGTGCCGCGCAGGTCGGGCAGCGCGTCCCAGTGCGGGATGACGCCGGTGCGCAGCAGGACCAGCAGCACGCCGGCCACCCCGATCAGCACCGCCAGCAGGGCGATCCAGCCGGGCAGCGCGGCGGCGCGCTGCTCGCGCAGCGCCTGGTCGGCGCGCGGCGGACGCCGGGAGGTGGTGGCGGTCGGCACCCCGGCCGCCGTGGCTCCCAGAAGGTCGACGGTTTCCGGCGCGGCCGTCTCCAGTGGGTCGCGCGGATCCACCCGCTCGCCCGGTGACGGGCTCGGGACGACGGCCAGCGGGGTGGTCGCCGGACCGCTGTCGGCCGGCCCGCCCGGGGCGAAGGTCTTGACCAGCGTGGCCTTGGCCAGCGGACTGGAACCCGAGGCGGAACGTTCCGGCAGCGCCGGGGGAAGCGCCTTGGGCAGGTTGTCGGGTCGCTGCGAAGAATCGCGGGTGACGTCCATGCACGGGTCCTCTGGGTCGGTGTGTCGCGCAACGGGCGGCCCGGATCTGACGGGCAGTGCCAGGGTCAGGCTAAGTTCATACGTCATCAAATGCGACATTTGACCGAGGTGTGTCGACATTTACTGACGAATCATTCGATACTGACCTGACGCGCAGCCACATGAACGGATGGTCGGGACGGTTCGGCGCGGTCAGCGCCGAGGAGCACCGGCCCCGAGGCCGGTCACCCGACGGGTGACCGGCCCCGGGCCGGCGGACACCAGCAGGGATCCGGCGGAGCCGATGCGCGGGTCGTACTCGCGACACCTGCGCCCTCGGGCCGGGCCCACCCGTTTGGCGGTCATCCGGGTGGCAG
>NZ_JBHUAF010000034.1:0-36112 GCF_042789895.1 Kitasatospora sp. NPDC056783 | reverse complement strand
GCACCCGGGAGCCCCGCCACCGCGCGGGGCTCCCGCGGTCGTTCGGGGCACCGGGCCCCCGGCGGCTCCGGCCGCCGCCGCGCAGTCGCCGGCCGGGCCGGCGACCAGCACGAACTGCGCGCCGCAGTCGTCCCGGACCAGCGCGGTGCGGCCGAACGGTGCCGGGGCGGGCCCGCTGAGCACGGTGCCGCCGAGGCCGCGCAGCCGTGCGGCCGCGCGGTCGGTGTCCTCGGTCCCGAAGTGGGCCAGCCAGTGCGCGCCGGCGCCCGGGCGGCAGGGGCCGATGCTGCACGCCGGGAGTCCGGCGACCCGGGCGAGGGTGTGGCCCGCCCGCGGCCGGTCGTAGGTGTAGCCGAGGACCCGGCGGTAGAAGGCCCGGGCGGCGTCGGGGTCGGGGGAGAGGTGCTCGTTCCAGGCGAGCGCGCCCGGCTCGTCGACCAGCCCGGCGCCGTCGATGGTGCCGGCCTGCCAGAGCCCGAAGCGGGCGCCGAGCGGGTCGACGGCCAGCGCGGCACGGCCCTGCTCGGGCACCTCGTACGGCCCACGGACGGGCCGTCCGCCGGCGGCCCGGACGGCGGTGGCCGTGCGCTGCGGGTCCGGGCAGGCGAGGAAGGTGGTCCAGCCGGCGGGCGGCTCGGACGCCCGGGCCCGTTCGACGGCCGCGACCTGGGCGCCGTACCGGGTGGCCACCGCCTCGCCGGGGCCGGTCGGGACGAACTCCCAGTCGAACAGGGCGCCGTAGAAGGCCTGGGCCCGGGCGGGGTCCGGCGAGGTGAGCACGACCCAGCACGGGACCCCCGCGTGGTAGACGCCCGGTTTCGGCATGCGGTCCTCCTGGCGGGAGCCGGTGCCGGGTGCCCGGGCCCCTCCCGCCAGCCTCCGCGCCCGGAGGGTGCGGGGCAAGCCGGGCTCAGGAGACCCCGTGCGGCCGGAACTGGACGCTGATCCGGGGGCCCACCGGGCGGGCCGTCTTGGGGATCGCGTGCTCCCAGGTGCGCTGGCAGGATCCGCCCATCACCACCAGGTCGCCGTGGCCGAGCGGATGGCGGACGACCGCCGGGCCGCCGGCCCGGGGCCGCAGTGCCAGGACACGCGGCTCGCCGACGGAGAGGATCGCCACCATGGTGTCCTCGCGGGCGCCGCGCCCGATCCGGTCGCCGTGCCAGGCCACGCTGTCCCGGCCGTCCCGGTAGTAGCAGAGGCCGAGGGTGCGGAAGGGCTCGCCCAGTTCCTCGGCGTAGTGCCGGCTCAGCAGCTCCCGGGCCCGGGCCAGCACCGGGTGCGGCGGCTCGGCCCGTGCCGGGTAGGAGGCCAGCAGGCGCGGGACGTCGACCGTCCGCTCGTACATCTCGCGGCGCTCGGCCCGCCAGGGCACCGTGGTGGCCAGCTGTTCGAACAGTTCGTCCGCCCCGTGCAGCCAGCCCGGCAGCAGGTCCAGCCAGGCGCCGTCACCGAGCGGCCGTCGGCGCAGGCCGTCGAGCGGTCCGAGGCGGACGCCGCCGCGGTCCGCGTCGTCGAACAGCGAGGGCTGGAGGTGGACGGTGCCGTGCATGGGCCCAGGGTACGCCTCTATTCGAACACATGCTCGAACGTGCTCGAACGGGAAGGTTCTAGGCTGCGGTCATGGCGATCAACGGTTTCGGGGTCACCGAGTTCCAGCTGGTGCTGCTGCGTCGGATGGCCGACTTCCAGCCCGGGCTCGTCGAGGAGGCGGTGCGGCGGCTCGGTGCCACCCGCGCCTCGATGCGGGAGGCGAACAAGCGCTGGCAGGCGATGGTCCGCGCGCCCGGGTTCCCGCATGGGGCCGCCCGGTACGCCGCCGTGCTCGGCCCGGCCGAGGCGAGCGTGGAGCGCCGGATCGGGGACCTCGCCTGCACCGCGCGGCAGTGGGCGCTGCCGCTCTGGCCCGAGCTGCGCTTCGAGATCCTGCTCGGCCCGGCTGGGCGCGGCGGACCGCTGCTGAACGAGTGGCTGGTGCGGGCGGCCGGCTTCCCGGTGCCCGTGCTGCGCACACTGGCCGACCTCGCTCCGTGGAGCTGTGTCGTGGGCGACGTCGGGGCCGCCTTCCCGTCGGCCGTGCCGCGGGAGGGGAGCGCGCCGACCAGGTTCCGGCTGGACTTCGCGGCGCCGGGCGCCGACGGGCGGCCGCGCTCCTGTGCGGCCGACTTCACCTGGGGGCTGCTCCAGGAGGTCAGGGAGCTGGAGGGCCAGGACATGGATATTCCGGTCGATGCAAGGTGATATTCAGTGAATGCCTTCGATTTGCAGGCCCCTGAAGGGTTGTGGCAGCCTAATCGCAGACATTCACGAGAGTTGGCATCGGAAAGCGAAGGATCATGTCGGACGGCGCGCGCGTCATCGTCGGAGTCAGCGGATCACTGCACAGCCTGACCGCCCTGCACCGGGCGGCGGAGGAGGCCAGGGCCCGGCAGGCCGTCCTGGTCCCGGTGCTCGCCTGGACCCCGGTCGGCGGCGAGCGCAACTACCGCGCCCGGCCGTGCCCGCCGCTGCTGCGCGCCTGGCAGGAACTCGCCGAGGCGCGGATGGACGACGCGCTGGAGCAGGCCTTCGGCGGCCTGTCGATCGGGGTGCCGGTCCAGCCGCTGGTCGTGCGCGGCGAGGCCGCGGCGGTGCTGACCGGGCTCGCCGACCGGCCGGGCGACCTGCTGGTGGTCTCCACCGGCGCCCAGGGCGGCCTGCGGGCCGGGCTGCGCGGCCTGCTGCGCCGCTCCGTCGCCCGGCGCTGCCTGGCCCGGGCCCGTGGCGGAGTGCTCGTCGTCCCGCCGTCCACGCTGCACGAAGACCTGCGGGCACTGCATCGCGGCATCGACCTGCGGGAGCTCGCCGCGGCCTGACGGATCGTCAGCTCAGGTGCGTGGTAAGCCCACCGACGATCGTCCGGGTCGGCAGCAGATCGCGCAGCGCGTCCGCCGGGCAAACCAGCGGGTCGAGCGGCCACACCGTGAGGTCGGCGAGCGCCCCCGGGCGCAGGCTGCCGCGCGCGGCGCTCTCGCCGGTCAGCCGGGCCGCGTTCACGGTGTGCAGCGCGACCGCCTCGGCCCGGCCGATCGCGTGCTCCGGGCCGACCACCCCGGCGACGGTTCCCCGGGTCGTCATGCCCCACACCGACACCATCGCGCCGTACGGGCCGACCGGGAAGTCCGAGCCGCCGGTGAGCAGCGCGCCCTCGTCCAGCCACTCGCGCAGCGGGAAGAGCGCGGCGGTGCGCTCCTCGCCCCAGGCCCGCCGCTGGGCGAGCGCGCCGTCGTGCAGCAGTGGATGCTGGACCGTCACCGGGACACCGAGCGCGACCGCCCGGGCCCGCTGGGCGGGGCGGGCCAGGCCGCCGTGCTCGACCACCAGCGTGCCGGGCGGCAGGCCCGGGCGGCGCTCCGACACCTGCTCGAAGACGTCCAGCAGGACGCGCAGGCCCCGGTCGCCCCAGGCGTGCACGCCGACCCGCCAGCCGCGCCCGACCACCCGGTCCACCGCCGCGAGCAGCTCGGCCGGTTCCCAGAGCAGCCGGCCGTGGTAGCAGGGCCGCCCCTGGTAGGGCTCCTCCAGCGCACCCGCCTCGAAGCCGCCGTCGATGCCGAACTTGACGCCCCACAGGCGTAGTCCGTTGTCGTCCCGGCCGGCTTCGCGCCACCCGTCCATCCGGTCCAGCAGCGCGTCCACCTGCTCGGGCGTACGGACCGCGAAGCCGGACACCAGGGCCCGGACCCGGACGGCGAGCGCCCCCTCGGCGCGGGCGGCGTCCAGGACGCCGAGGTCCTCGACCGGGACCAGGCAGTCGCGGACGGTGCCGATCCCGGTGGCGGCGAACGCGGCGGAGGCCGCGCGCAGGCCCTCGATCCGCTCGGCGGGGGTGGGGCGCGGCAGCACCCGCTCGACCAGCTCCACCGCCCGGTTGACCAGCCGGCCGGTGAGCCGCCCGTGCTCGTCGCGCTCGATCACGCCGCCGGGCGGAGCCTCGGTGGTCCCGGTGATCCCGGCCAGCCGCAGCGCCGCCGAGTTGAGCACCATGTTGTACGCGCCGCGCCGCACCAGCACCGGGTGCGCGGCGGTGGCCGCGTCCAACTCCGCGATGGTGGGCATCCGTTGCTCGGCCAGCAGCACCTCCTGCCAGTTGACCGTGGTGTGGATCCACTTCCCGGCCGGGGTGCGGGCGGCGCGCTCGCGGATCAGAGCGAGGAACCCGGGGAGGTCGCGCGCCCGGTGGACCGGCACGCCGTGGACGCTCAGGGCGGCCAGCACCAGATGGGCGTGGGTGTCGTCGAAGGCGGGCAGCACGGTCGAGTCAAGGGCGTCCACCACCTCGGTGTCCGGCCCGATCAGGGTGTCCAGCCCGTCGGGTGCGGGGGAGAGCGCGGTGATCCGGCCGCCGGCGACGGCGATCGCGCGGTGCGGCGGATCGCCGGGCACCAGGGTGTGCACGGCGGCGGCGCGGATCAGCAGCTCGGCGGTGGCTTCGGTCATCGTGGCTCCTGGGAGCGGGACTGTCCGGTGACGTTCTCGACGTACCGAAGACTCGGCCCGGCGAGCAGTCCGTGCAACTCGGTGAACACGGCGCGGGCCGGCACCGCGTTCCAGTCGGCGGGCAGCAACTGAGCGGGCAGCCCCGGGTCCAGGTACGGCAGCCGGCGCCACTGGGTGAGCATCGGCACGTAGTCGCGGAAGGCCTCGGCCGGGTCGACCGACGAGCGTCCGCGCAGCTCCTCGGCGGCCGGGCGCCAGGCGCCGTCGAAGGCCTCGTACTGCGCCTCGATCGCCGGAAGGTCCCACCAACTCGCCACCGCCGTACGGAGATCGGCGAAGCCCGCGTACTCGGCGGAGAGGAACAGGTGGACGTAGGCGCTCAGTCCGAGCCGGTCCAGCAGCCGCCGGGCGTCCGGCAGCAGCCGGGCGGGCGCCAGCCAGACCCCGGGGGCGGCGTTGCCGAAACCGAGCCAGCTCAGCCGGGAGCGCAGCTGGTGGCGGTGGGCGCGGGCGGACTCGGGGACGGAGAAGACCGCCACCACCCAGCCGTCGGCGAGATCGGCGGGCTCCAGACTGTGGAAGATCCGCCGGTCGCCCTCCTCGAAGACCGGCTCCATCGCCGGGGCGAGCCGGTAGCCGGTTCCGGTGCGGCGCTCCTGGAGCAGCGTGCCGGCCTTCTTCAGCCGGGACATCGCCGAGCGGACGGCCGGGCCGTCGACGTCCAGTTCGGCCAGCAGCGCGATCAGGTCGGCGATGGATATCCAGCCGCCGAGGGGGCGGACGAACTCGCCGTAGACGGTGTGGATCAGGGAGCTGGGCCGGGCGGTGCCGTCGGTCATGTGCGGGCCCTCCTCCCCGTCGGTGGTGGCGATCATAACGAGAGTGCCGGTCCGAGGGCGCGGGCCCTACGCGTACGCGCCGGAGAGCAGGTGCCCGGCGCCGGGGGCGAAGGCGGGCAGGCCGAGGGCCCGCAGGAGCTGGTGGGTGGTGCAGACGGCGGCCGAGACCACCGGCTTGCCCAGCAGCTGCTCGGCCTCCTCGACGGCCGACAGCGAGGGCAGCTGCACACAGGCCGAGAGCACCACGGCGTCCGCCTCGGCGTGGTCGAGCCCGCGGGCGATCGCGGGCAGCCGGGCCGGGTCGTGGGCGGCCACGTCGAGGTTGTCGGCGATCTCCAGGGCGGCGTGGTCGAGTACCTCGATGCCCTCCGCGGCGAGGTACTCGACCACGGTCCGGGCCAGTGGCCGCAGGTACGGGGTGACCATGGCGACCTTCGCCGCCCCGAGTTCGCGCAGCCCGGCGACCAGGGCGCCGGCGCTGGTGACCACGGGCGCGGGGGCGCCGTTGCGGACGGTGCGCAGGTGCAGCCGGCGCTCGGCCTCGCGGTGGTAGCCGTGGCCGGTGGCCATCACGGCGACCAGGCAGGCGTAGCCGATCACGTCCATCCGGGCGTCCGAGAGCTCGGTGGCGCAGCGGTCGGACTCGGCGTCCATGGCGCGCAGTTGCTCGGGGGTGACCTTGGTCATCCGCATCCGGCTGGAGTGGAAGGTGAACCGTTCGGGGGCGACCGCCTCGCGGGCCCGCAGCAGGGCGGGGACCTCGGTCTCCATGGTCACGTTGGAACTCGGGACGATCTGGCCGATCCGGTAGGTGGTCATCGGCTCCGGACTCCTCTCGGCGGGCGCGGCGGGCGTCGGTCGGCGGGTGCCGGGTGCTCGGTCACCGGGCGTCGACCACCGGGTTGGCGAGCGTGCCGATCCGCTCGATGGTGGCCTCGACCAGGTCACCGGGCCGGAGGAACCGCGGGGGCACCATGCCGGCGCCGACGCCGGAGGGGGAGCCGGTGGCGATCACGTCGCCCGGTTCCAGGGTCATGCCGGCGGAGATGTCGGCGATCAGCCGGGCGACGCCGAACAGCATGTGGCGGGTGTTGGAGTCCTGCCGCGGCTCGCCGTTGACCTTCAGGGAGAGGTCGAGCCGCTGCGGGTCCGGGATCTCGTCGGCGGTCACCACCACCGGGCCGAACGGCGCGTAGCTGTCCTGGCCCTTGGAGAAGAACCACTGCCCGGAGCGGCGCTGGTCGCGGGCGCTGATGTCGTTGACGATGCTGTAGCCGAACACGTGCCGCAGCGCGTCAGCCTCGGTCACCCGGAAGGCGGGTGTGCCGATCACCACGGCGAGTTCGCACTCCCAGTCGAGCTGCTCGGTGAGATCGGCGTTGTGCAGGATCGGCTCGCCCGGGCCGGTGACGGCGGTCGAGGGCTTGCCGAACAGCACCGGCCGGTCCGGCAGTTCGCGGTCGGTGTCCAGGGTGCGGTGGGACTCGGTCACGTGCTCCACGTAGTTGAGCCCGACGCCGACGATCTTGCCCGGGCGCAGCGGCGCGCACAGCGTGACCTCGGCGAGCGGCCTGGTGGCCGGGGCCCCGGCGAGCAGTTCGCGGGCGGCGGCCAGGGCCGGTTCCCCGGCGCGGATCAACCCGAGGAGATCGGTGGGGAGCCGGGCGCCCGAGGCGGGGGGCGGGGCGGTGAGGTCGGCGATCCGGTCGCCGTCGAGCCGGGCGCCGAGGCGGGGGGTCGGATCGCCGTCGGCGCGGTAGGTCAGCAGACGCATGGTGGTGGGACTCCTGGTCAGACGGTGGTGGTGGGCTGCTGCCCGTCCGGGTGGGCCTCCTCGCGGTGGAGGCCGAGCGAGCGGATCAGCGGGAAGTCGTCGAAGGAGAACAGGCAGGCGTCCTCGCCCCGGTCGAGGTTCGCGTGTTCGTGCCAGGCCCAGGACGGGACGACGAAGACGTCCCCCTGCCGCCACTCGAAGCGCTGCCCGGCGATCACCGAGACGCCGTGCCCCTTGGCCGCCGTGTAGACCACCGAGCCGGTGTGCCGGTGGGCGCGGGTGGCCTGGCCCGGGCGCAGCAGTTGCAGGTGGGCGGACATGGTCGGCATCACCGGGCCGCCGGTGACCGGGTTGGTGTACTCCATGATCACGCCGTCGTAGGGCGAGCCCTCGGTGGCGCGGGCCAGCCGGCCCAGCGCTTCGTAGCTGGGCTCCCAGGGCCAGCCCAGCAGCGGCGAGTAGGGTCGGGTCCACTTCTCGACGCCGTACGGCAGCAGGTTGCCGCCGTAGCTGAGCAGCGAGGAGTTGACGACCGGCCCGGGCCGCTGATGGAGGTCGGGGTGGACCTCGTAGAAGTTGGCGTCGAGGGTGTTGACCAACGGGATGTCCAGGCCGTCCTGCCAGATCACCGGGGCGTCGTCGGACTCGTTGCCGTGCTCGTGCCAGGTGTTGTTGGGGGTGATGGCGAAGTCCCGCGGGCCGACCTTGAGCTTCTGCCCGTCCACGACGGTCCAGGCGCCGGTGCCCTCGTGGACGAAGCGCAGGGCGGCGGCCTGGTGGCGGTGCGCGGTCATCGCCTCGCCCGGTCCCATGATCTGCAGGCCGGTGTACAACAGGCCGACGGCGGCGCTCAGTTCGCGGCGGCCGGGGTTGACCAGCATCACCACCCGGCGCCCGGCGTCGTCGGCCTTCACCAGTGGCAGCGCCTTGCGCACCAGGGGGCGGAGGTCGGCGTAGCGCCAGAGCGTGGGGACGGACTTCGGCTGGGGGTACCAGGGTTCGATCTCGTTCGCGACCGTCCACAGGGCGCCGGCCTCGTGTGCGGCCAACTCCTCGTAGTAGGCCAGCAGTTCCGGGCTGTCGGTGACCCGGGCCCGGCCGATCCGGTCGTCGTCGTGCTCTGGGGTGCGCCCGGGGGCGCGCTCGGTGTCGGTCATTCCCTCTCCTCGGGGAGCACCAGCGGCCGCAGCGGTCGGTTGTCCACGTGCAGCCGGAAGACGTCGAAGCGGTTGTAGTGGCCGACGATGTCGTGCATCTGCTTGGGCTGGACGCAGCGCCCGAGGTCGATCTCCCCGTAGACGATGCCCTCCTCGTCGATCAGCGGCTCGGTGACGGCGCGGCCGTCCGGGCCGAAGATCCCGGACAGGGCGCTGTGCGGGCGGGAGAGCTGCTTGCGCACCCGCGGATCGTCGCCGGCGAGCAGGTCCACCATCTCGGGCGAGATGGCGGAGGTGGAGACGACGGAGAACACCTTCCCCTCGAAGCAGTGCGCGGCGGTGCGCAGCGCGATCGACTCCGCCATGTCGTAGTCCTCGGGGCCCACCGGCAGCGCGATGTAGCAGGCGGCGTGGACGAGTTCGCCCTGCGCCAGCAGGGTGAAGCGGGCCAGCGGGTTGGTGTTCTCGCCGCAGGCCAGGGCGCCGAGCGGGCCGATGCCGGTGGGGTGCACCTTCAGGGTGCTGCCGTCACCCTGCGCCCAGGTCAGCTTCTCGGCCCAGGTCGGCATCAACTTTCGGTGTGCGCTGAGCAGTTCGCCGTCCGCGCCGATGATCAGCAGGGTGTTGTACAGCAGCCCGAGGCCGGGGCCGCCGCGCTCGTTGACCCCGATCACCAGGACCACCCCGGCCTGCCGGGCGGCGTCGCGCAGGGTGTCGACGTGCGGTCCGGGGACGTCCACGGCGGCGTGGTAGAGGCGCTCGAACCAGGGCGAGCCCTGCACCGGGTTCATGGTCCAGTTCCAGTACGGGTAGCCGGGGACGAAGACCTCGGGGAAGACCACCAGTTCGGCGCCGTGCCGGGCCGCCTCCCGGACCAGCGCGACGGCCTTGTCGACGGTGGCGGCCGGGTCCAGGTAGACCGGGGCGGCCTGCACGGCGGCGGCGGTGAAGCGGGGCAGGTGGGGCATCCGTCACTCCTCGGGAAGGGGCGGGGACCAGCGGCGGTGGACGGGCGCGGGCGGCTCGCGCAGCAGGTTCAGGCGCGGGGCCACCCGGTCGGCGTTCGGGCCGGGCGGTTTGCGGCTGCCCGCCCGCCAGGGCTCGGGCCAGAGGGCGCCGGGCCCGGTGAATCCCTGCTCGGCGGCGGCGTGCAGCGTCCAGAGCGGGTCGTACAGGTGCGCCCGGCCGACCGCGACCAGGTCGGCCCGTCCGGCCAGCAGGACGGAATCGGCGTCGTCCGGCCCGGAGATCGCGCCGACCGCGATGGTCGGCAGGCCGGTGGTGGCGCGGATCAGCTCGGCGAAGGGCGTCTGGTAGCCGCGCCCGTACGGCGGCCGCTGGTGCGCGACGACCTCGCCGGTGGAGACGTCCAGCGCGTCCGCTCCCGCCCCGGCGAGCGCGCGGCCGATCGCCACGGCCTCGTCCTCGGTGGTGCCGCCGGGGGCCCAGTCGCTCGCCGAGATCCGCACCAGCAGCGGCCGGCCGACGGGCCAGACGGCGCGAACCGCCGTCAGTACCTCCAGCGGCAGCCGCAGCCGGTGGGCGAGCGGGCCGCCGTAGTGGTCGGTGCGGTGGTTGGTGAGCGGGGAGAGGAAGGAGGAGAGCAGGTGGCCGTGCCCGAACTGGAGCTCCAGGGCGTCGAAGCCGGCCCGGGCGGCGCGCTCGGCGGCGGCCGCGAAGTCCGCGGTGACGGCGGCCAGTCGGATCTCGCTCGCCTCGTGCGGCACCGGGCTGCCGGCGTCCCACGGGATGGCCGAGGGGGCGACCAGCGGCCAGCCGTCGGCCAGTGGCCGCCCGACGCCGTCCGGCCCGGGGGCGGCGGTGGCACCCCGACGGCCGGCGTGGGTCAGCTGGATGCCGACCGGGGTGTCGCTCACCGCCCGTACCGCGTCCCGGAGTCGGCGCCAGGCCGCCTCCTGGTGGTCGGCCCACAGGCCCGGGCAGCGGTCGGTGGCCCGGCCCTCGGGGGTGACCGCCGTCATCCCGGCGATGACCAGCCCCGCGCCGCCGAGCGCGTGCCCGGTCAGCTGGGCCAGGTCGAAGCCGCTGGGCAGCGCGTCGGGGGAGGTGAAGGTGGCCAGCGGGGGCACCACGACGCGGTTGCGCAGCTCCAGCGCGCCCAGTTTCAGCGGCCGGAACATCGGCGGCACCCCGGGCGAGCCGCCGAAGGCGGTGTCCACGGCGTCCACGAAGTCGGGGTCGCGGGCGCGCAGGTTGCCGTAGGTGACCCGTCGGCTGCGGGTGAGCAGGTTGAAGGCGAACTGGTCGACGCCCTGCCCGGTGCGCCGTCCGATGGTCTCGAACCACTCCAGGCTGGCCTGCGCGGCGCGCTGGGTGGACTCCACCACCGGGCGCCGCTCGGCCTCGTAGGCGGCCAACGCCCCGTTCAGGGTGGGCTGTTCGCTCAGTGCCGCGGCCAGGGCGAGGGCGTCCTCCAGGGCCAGCTTGGTGCCCGAGCCGATCGAGAAGTGCGCGGAGTGCGCGGCGTCGCCGAGCAGGACGGTGTTGTCGTGACGCCAACTCCCGTTGCGGACCGTGGTGAAGCGGATCCACCGGGAGGCGTTGGGGATCAGCCGGTGGCCGTCCAGGTGGCCGGCGAACAGTTCGGCGCAGCGCCGCACGCTCGCCAGGTCGCTCTCGCCGCGCCTCGGTTCCCGGGCGGCGAGGGCCTCGAAGCCCGCGCGGCGCCAGGCGTCCTCGGCGGCCTCGACGATGAAGGTCGAGCGGGTGGCGCTGTACGGGTAGGCGTGCACCTGGAGGACGCCGAAGTCGTACCGCTCGACGATGAAGGTGAAGGCCTCGAAGACCTTGTCGGTGGCGAGCCACATGTAGCGGCAGCGGCGCTCGTCCGGCTCCGGGCGGAAGCTCTCCGGATGGGCCGCCCGGGTGCCGGAGCGGATGCCGTCCGCGGCCACCACCAGGTCGTACTCGGCGGCCAGCCGGTCCGCGGGCGGGGCCGGGGTCCGGTAGCGCACGTCCACCGCCAGTTCGGCGCAGCGCCCCTGCAGGATGGTGCGCAGCCGGTTGCGGTCCAGGGCGGCGAAGCCGTGGCCGCCACTGGTGCGCACCTCGCCCGCGTAGCGGATGTCGATGTCGCTCCAGCGGGCGAACTCGGCGCTGATCGCGGCGAAGACGCGCGGGTCGGCCCGGGCGATGCCGTCCAGCGTCTCGTCGGAGAAGACCACGCCGAAGCCGGACTCGTCCTCCCGGCCGTCCCGTTCGAAGACGGTGATCTCCCGGTCGGGTGCCAACTGCTTGGCCAGGGCGGCGAAGTAGAGCCCGCCGGGGCCGGCCCCGACCACCGCGATCCGCCGTGCCACCGGGGTCATGCGAGCACCTCGGGACGCTGCGGCCCGGCCTCCGTGAGCGTGCGGCGGACCTGCGCGGGCCACGGCTCGGCGCCCGCGTCGTGCGGCGCCGCGTGCACCACCGACATCCGCCCGCTCGCGGCCAGCCCGTTGGGGCCGTGCACCTCGAAGGCGTAGTGCAGCGAGGAGCCGCCGACCCGGACCACCCGCAGCTCGGTGCGCACCAGGTCGCCGAACCAGAGCCGCTCGCGGTAGTCGGCCTCGAAGTGCACCCGGGGTATCCGTCCGAACAGCTCGGCCAGCCCGAGCCGGCGCAGCAGCGCCGCCTCCGCGGCCTCGGCCCAGCGCTGGACGGCGGAGAAGTGGTAGTGCCCGGCGGCGTCGGTGTCGGACCACTCCACCCGGCGCTCGACGGTGACGCTGGCCGGGGTCAGCGCGGCCCGCCGCCGCAGCTCGGCGCGGTGCAGCTTTCCGGTCGCGGTGCGCGGCAGCTCGGGCACGAACTCGACCGCCCGCGGGTACTTGTACGGTGCTATGGCGTCCTTGACGTGCTCCTGGAGCGCCTTCACCGTCTCCGGCCCGGCGGGGACGCCCTCGCGCAGCACCACGTACGCCTTGACCACCGTGCCGCGCCGCTCGTCCGGTGTGCCGACCACCGCGCAGTCGGCCACGTCGGGGTGGGCGGCCAGGGCCTGCTCCACCTCCGGCCCGGCGATGTTGTAGCCGGCCGAGACGATCATGTCGTCGTGGCGCGCCTGGTACCAGAAGTAGCCGTCGCCGTCCCGGACGTAGGTGTCGCCGGTGAGGTTCCAGCCGTCGCGGACGTAGTCGAGCTGGCGTTCGTCGTCCAGGTAGCGGCAGCCGGTCGGGCCCTTGACTGCGAGCAGCCCGGGCTCGCCGTCCGGCACCGGACGGCCCTGCTCGTCCAGCACGGCGGCCCGGTAGCCCGGCACGGGCTTGCCGGTGGAGCCGGGGCGGATGTCCTGGCCGGCGGCCGAGACGAACACGTGCAGCAGCTCGGTCGCGCCGATGCCGTCGATCAGCTGCTGTCCGGTGGCCGCGTGGAAGGCCCGCCAGACGGCGACGGGCAGCGGCTCGCCCGCCGAGACGCAGTGCCGCACCCCGGCCAGCCGGTCGGCCAGTCCGGCGGCCAGGATCGCCCGGTAGGCCGTCGGCGCGGTGAACAGCACGCTCACCCGGTGCCGGCGGACCTGCTCGGCGAGCTGCTCGGGGGTGGCCTGCTCCAGCAGCAGCCCGGCGGCGCCCGCCCGCAGCGGGAACACCAGCAGACCGCCGAGGCCGAAGGTGAAGCCGAGCGGCGGGGTGCCGGCGAAGAGGTCCTCGGGGGTGGGGCGGAGCAGGTGGCGGGAGAAGGTGTCGGCGATGGCGAGCACGTCGCGGTGGAAGTGCAGGGTGGCCTTGGGGCGGCCGGTGGTGCCGGAGGTGAAGGCGATCAGCGCGACGTCGTCGGCGGCGGTCGGGACGGCGGTGAATCCTGCGGGCTTGGCGGCGCAGCGCGCGGTGAGGTCCTCGGGGCCGGGGCCGCCGAACGGCAGGACGCGCAGGCCGGGGGCGTGCGCCCGGCGCAGTTCGGCCTGGAAGCGGTGGTCGCACAGGGCGAGGACGGGCTTGGCGATGCCGTGCAGTTCGGTCAGTTCGGCGGCCCGCAGCAGCGGCACGGTGGTGACGGCCACCCCGCCGGCCTTCAGGACACCGAGCCAACAGGCGGCCAGCCATGGGGTGTTGGGTCCACGCAGCAGCACCCGGTTGCCGGTGGCGAGGCCGAGGTCCTCGGTCAGCAGGCGGGCGATCCGGTCGGCGTGGTCGCGCAGTTCTCCGTAGGACCACCGCTCGGTGGCGGTGAGCAGGCAGCGGCGGTCCGGGCCGAGGCGTTCGATGGTCTCGTCGAGTAGGGCGGCGGCGCAGTTCAGACGGTCGGGGTAGGCCAACTCCGGTAGGTCGAGAAGGAGTTCTGGCCACTGCTCGAAGGGTGGAAGGTGGTCTCGGCAGAACGTGTCCACGTGCGCCGAGGGGGATAGCTCCATGGGCGGGCACCTCGTCGTGCGAGCGGGAGTGAAGCCAGTATGGCGCGTTGGTGACGCCAGTCAAGAGAGCGATACATGCATTCGGGCGACGGTCCGGGGGCGTCCGCCGCGTGGGGGCGGCGGATGAGCCCGGACCCGCGACCGGGCGGGTCCGGGCCCGCTCCCCGGCCGAGCAGGGCGTCCGCCGCCCCGGTGTGGCGCACGGTGGCCGCGTCGGACGGAGAGCGAGGGGCGGTGCCGGCCCACCTCGGCAAGCCCTGATCCTCAGGGGGTCGGGGCGGCGGCGCCCGGGGTGTCGCTGCCCTGGGCCTGCCGGGCGCGTTCGGCGAGCGGCCGGCCGAGGCCGGCGGTGGCCAGGTACTGCGCGAACGCCGGGTCGGATTCCAGCAGTTGTGCCACCGACGCGGTCAGCAGCGCCCGTGCCCGCATGTCCCCGGGGCTCGCCTCGGCCGCCGCCAGGGCGCGGGCCCCCTCCGGCACCATCCGCAGCCGGGCCCGCAGCACGTCCGCCACTTCCCGGTGCGGCCCGTCGCCCAGCAACGCCGCCACCGCATCCGGTGTCAACCCCCGGCCGTCCCCCATGGCGACTCCCCTTGCCGTACGGTCGTTTCCCCAACGATCGCGCACCGCGGTCCACTTCGTACCCACGCCGAACGGAACGGAGAAGCAACCGCGACCGCTTCCGGACACGGACGGGTGGGAGTTCCGGTGGCCCGGTCCGGCCGGTCGCGCTTCGCGGGCCGGTGCGGCCACGACCTTCGGCGGCAGGGCCTCGACGGGCACCGGCGCGGTGGCGGCGATCCGGGGGAGGAGGAGCGCGGTCGGCCGGTGCGATCGGCCGGTGGGGTGGGACGGCGGGGTGGGTCAGCGCAGGTCGAAGACCAGGCGGGCGGAGACCTTGCCGCTCAGCACCTCCTCGAAGCAGTCGTTCACGTCCTCCAGCCGGCGGGTCTCGCGGATCACCCGGGTGCGGCCGAGCGCGTGCAGCCGGAAGACCTCGGCGAGGTCCTCACGGGTGCCGACGATTGAGCCGACCACCTTGGTGCCGTTCAACACCGTCTCGAAGACCGGGATCTCGAGCTTGCCGCCGGCCGGGAGGGCGACCAGGACGAGGGTGCCGCCGCGGCGCAGGGCGCCGTAGGCGGCCTGGAAGGAGGCGTTGCTGACGGCGAGGGCGATCGCCGCGTGGGCGCCGCCGAGGGCCTGGACCTCGGCGGCGACGTCCTGGGTGCGGGCGTCGAGCACGTGATCGGCGCCGAGCTCGCGGGCCAGGGCGAGCTTGTCGTCGGTGACGTCGACCGCGATCGTCTCGGCGCCGAAGATCCGGGCGTACTGGAGGGCCAGGTGGCCGAGCCCGCCGATGCCGGAGACCAGCACCCGGGTGCCGGGGCGGGCGTCCGAGACCTTGAGCGCCTTGTAGGTGGTGACGCCCGCGCAGGACAGCGGGGCGGCGTCCAGCGGGTCGATGCCGTCCGGCACGGGGACGACGTAGTCGCCGTGCGCGAGCGCGTACTCGGCGTACCCGCCGTCCACCGAGTAGCCGCTGTTGTGCTGTTGCGGGCAGAGCGTCTCCCAGCCGGAGACGCACTGGTCGCAGCGCCCGCAGGCGTCCGCGAGCCAGGGGATGGCGACCCGCTCGCCGACCCGGACGTGCCGGACCTGAGGGCCGGCCGCCTCCACGATGCCGACGCCCTCGTGCCCGGGGACGAACGGCGGCGCGGGCTTGACCGGCCAGTCGCCGCGGGCGGCGTGGATGTCGGTGTGGCAGAGGCCGGAGGTCTCGATCCTGACGCGCACCTGGTGCGCGGCCGGCTCCGGTACCGGTCGGTCCTCGATGGCCAGGGGTGCGGTGAAGTCGTGGACGACGGCGGCCTTCATGCTCTGCTCCCTCGGGCGTACGGGTGGGCCCTGCGCGTGGGTGGGCCCTGCATGTGGGTGGGTACCGCGGGCGGCGGCGCGGGGGGCGCAGCCGCCACCAGCTTCACCCGATGGGGTGAGCCCCGCCGTCCGGACTGGGCCGAAAGAGTGATCGTCCGATCGGGTATCCCCGCAGGTCAGCCCACCGGCATCGACATGTAGACCGCGCGCCGCCCGTAGCACGCGGGAACCGCGACCTCCCGGTGCGCCCGGTAGCCGAGCAGCCGCAGCAGGATGTCCGTCCCGCGCACCGCG
Organism: Kitasatospora sp. NPDC056783; assembly: GCF_042789895.1. Classification (NCBI taxonomy): domain Bacteria; kingdom Bacillati; phylum Actinomycetota; class Actinomycetes; order Kitasatosporales; family Streptomycetaceae; genus Kitasatospora; species Kitasatospora sp. NPDC056783. The sequence continues at coordinate 20,338 of NZ_JBHUAF010000034.1, read as the reverse complement.
ACCATCGAGATCCGCTCGTAGCCCAGCTCCTCCGCCCGCTCCCGGAAGTGCCGGATGAACCCCAGCGCGACGTCCCGGCCGCGCAGGTCCTCGGCGATCACCAGGTCGTGCACGTGCAGGTTGTCCGACGCGAAGACCGCCTCCTCCGCCCGGTCGAGGTCCGGGCAGCGCAGCGGTGGGTACGGCAGGCTCAGCAGGTAGCCGCGGACCGTGCCGCCCTGCTCCAGCACGAAGCAGGTCCGGGGCGAGGCGAGGGCGCGGGACCGCAGTGCCTCCCGGCCCTCCGACAGGCCGTCGGCGGCGTAGGCGTCGTGCTCCAGCGCGACCACGGCGTCCCAGTCGCCGTCGTCCAGCAGTCGGATCCGGAGGTCCTCGCTCACCCGGCCGCGACCTCCGGGGCGCCGAGCCCCTCCGCGCGGGAGGCGGCCACCAGCGCCGACCAGGCCTCCACCAGCACCGCCCAGCGCTCGGCGTCCTCCCGCGCCTCGTCCAGGAGGCTCTGACGCTGCCCGGCGACCACGTCCGCGAGCTCGGCGTACTTGCCGCCCAGCTTGCGGTAGGAGCGGTCCAGGACGTCCAGGCAGTGCTCGTTCCCGGCCCGGTCCCAGTCGACGCTGCCCCGCACCAGGTCGAGGATCGGCTCGATCCGCAGCCCGTGCCGCTCGTCCAGCATCCCGCGGCCGAGGTCGATCATCCCGCCGTAGACCGGGTACAGGTACAGCATCGAGAGCAGGAACTTGACGAACCGCAGCTGGTAGGCGATGAAGCCGGCGCCGGTCCGGCGCTCGGGCGTGTAGTAGTTGACGATGTGGCGGTTGTGCACGACACCGGGCATCCGGGCGTGGACCATGGCGTGGTGGAGGACGTAGTCGCTGCCGATGGTCTCGATCGAGGGCAGCAGCGGCAGCACCTCGTAGCCCCGGTGGTCCAGGGCGACGTTGCACATGTAGACGTCCCAGATGTCGGGCACGCCGAGCACGGACTCGTCGGTGCCGAACGGCTCGGAGCCGGCGCCCTTGAAGGAGACGTCCACCATCGCGTCCTTCTCCTCGTCCGACCACACCGGCGGGGCCCACAGCCGCACCACCTCGCGGTAGATCGCCGGGTCCAGCTCGTGGATCTCGCTGATGTCCACGCAGAGTTCGCCGATGAAGGAGCCGCTGACCAGCATCACCGGCTTGTCCGCGTCGGCCGGGTCGAGCTCGGAGCGGGTCACCCCGGCCGCCGCCTCGCCGGCCGGCTTGCCGATCGAGAGCAGCTCGTGGTGGATCGGGAAGACCTTCCGGCCGTCGAGGACCTGGAAGTCGGCGTCGTCGTTGCGCAGGTGCGTCGAGGTGCAGCCCAGGGCGGCCGCGCCCAGGAAGAGCCGGTTGACGCAGGAGCCGTACGCGACGGCCCCCGGGAGCATCAGGTCGAGCAGCAGCCCGGGGTCGGGGGCGCCGGAGCGCTCGGTCACCCGGCGCAGGAACTCGCGCTGCCGCGCCTCGCCGAGGTGGTGGACGATCACGCCGGGCGTGGGCTCCAGCGCGGCCACGGCGCCCGCGTTCAGGGCGAATTCGGCGGCTTCGGTGGTGTCGAGGATCAGGAGGTGCACCTCGACCCCGAAGTTCGCGACGGCGTAGGCCGCCTCCTCCGCGAGTTCCGCGATGGTCTCGGGGCAGGGCCGCATGGTGGGCAGGGCGAGGCAGACTCTTTGCATGGTGCGGGTGTCTCCATCGGATCGTCAGATTCGGTTCCACGGCTGAGAGTTGAGTGCGCACGGGAGTCCCGGGCGCGGCTCGGTGCCGGTCCGCCGGACCACCGTGGACTAGACCACTTTCGATGTCAACGATTGACAGCGGGGCCCGGTGGCGGTGGAATGCGCCCCCTTCCGCGCGCCCGGCCGCCCCCGCACGGGCACCCGATTCGCACAGGAAGGCGAATACCCTCCACTGAGTCGAACGGCCGGGCGGGCGCGGGGGGTTCATCGGCACGGGTTCGCGCCGCCGGGGTCAACCCGCGAGCCCTGCCTGCCGATACCGGAAGTGATGCCCTCACGCCGTTCGGAGGAGATCGCAATGCCCGAACTGTGGCTGCCCGGTGCCGAGGTCCACGACCTCGGCGATCACGCGCCGACCGACCAGAACTACCCGCCGAAGGCCATCGCCCACATCACCTGGGACCGCAACGCGACCGCCGCCGCCCCGCAGGACTGGTGCTCCTACGACGACCTGGTCGGCTACTTCACCGGCACCGGTGCCGCTGAAGCGCCGCACCTCGTCTGGGACCCGTTCACCGGCCGGGTGGCCCAGCTGTTCCCCGCCGACTCCCGTTCGAAGAGCCTGCTCAGTCCCTCCCAGAGCCCGACCCGCACCAACCGGGCCGGGCGGGTGGTGATCCAGATCGAGGCGGTGTTCTTCCCCTACTGCCGCTACCGGGGCGGCGTCTACCCCCGGCTGGTCGACACCCCGTGCGCGGGCTGGGGCGGCATCCGCGCCTGGATCTCCTCCTGGGGCGTGCCCGACACCTGGCCGATGGGCCGGCCGACCGACTTCTCCGGCCACCGCGACGAACAGGTCTGGGAGACCCGGGGCGGCTGGTACGCGCACGCCCACGTGCCGTACAACGACCACACCGACCCGGGCTCCTGGCCCGACCTCACGGGCGGCTTCCCGGGCAACCCGCCCGCGGAGCAGCAGCCCGCCCGCTACCAGGTGAGCATCAACGGCCTGGCGTACGGCTACGGCGCCCAGGGCTACCAGGTGACGACGGTCGGACGGGCGCTGGTCTCGCACGGCTTCGGCGACCACTACCGTTCCGGCCCGGGCCCGAACTGGACGGACGCGGACACCGAGAACTACGCGGACTACCAGGGGAGTCTGGGCTACTCCGGGCAGGCCGCCGACGGCGTCCCGGGCGAGGGCTCGCTGCGCCGGCTGCTCGGCTACCTGCCCGGGCAGCGGACGGTCTCGGTGGCCCACGTGGTCGCGGCCGCGCAGACCGACCCGGGGGCCGAGCAGGGGCACCTGACCTACGGGGCCGAGGTGGCGATCGTCGAGCAGGCGCTCGTGGACGAGGGGCTGCTCGAACAGCGTTGGGCGGACGGCTCGTTCGGCAGCAGGACGGTCGCCGCGTACGCGGCCTGGCAGCGGCGCTGCGGGTACCAGGCGGGGGCGGCGGACGGGATTCCCGGCTCCTCCTCGCTGCACCAGCTGGGCGCGGCGCAGGGGTTCGCGGTGACCGACTGACGGTGACCGGCCGAGGGCGACCGGCCGAGAGTGACCGACTGACGGTGACCTGCTGGCGGTGACCTGCTGAGTCCGGGTCTGCTCCCGGGGGAGACGCGTTCCGGCTGTCGCCGGCAGCGCGTACTCGCCCGGGAGTAGGCGAGGTTACTTCCGCCGTCAGATGCCGGATGAGGCGCGGAGGGGAGAGCCTGGGGCCGTCCTGAGTTCTCCCGACTCGAAGGAGGTCCCCGTGCGCTCGTCCACCGGCGCCGTCGAGGCGTCCCGACCGGCGCCAGGGCGTCCGGCGGCACCGGCGTCCGGTGCCCGCCGCCTGCCGCCGGTCGTGCGCAAGCCCCTGGTCGTCCTGCACGTCGTCGCCTCGGTGAGCTGGCTGGCGCTGATGCTCTGCCTGCTCACCCTCGCGCTGGCGGCGCTGACGGCGGGGGACGCCGACCGGCTGCGCACCGCCTACCGGGCGATGGGCCTGCTCGGTGACGCGTTGGTCCCGCCGCTGAGCCTGCTCACCTTCCTGAGCGGGGTGGTGCTCGCGCTCGGCACGTCCTGGGGGCTGTTCCGGTACTACTGGGTGAGCGTCAAGTTCTGGCTGACGCTCGGGGCGATGGTGGCCTCCGTGCTCGCTCTCACCGCCCGGCTGCACGACGCGGTGCGGGTGGTGGACGCGCATCCGAGCGGCCCGATCACGGTGGCGGAGCTCGGCTTGGTCCGCTACACCACGGTGATCGTCCCGGCGGTGGCGCTGGCGCTCTACCTGTTCATGGTGGTCCTGTCGGTGTACAAGCCGTGGGGCCGCCGCAGGGCCACGGGCACCGGCGGGGCCCGAATACCCGGGGCGGGCGCCTGACCCATCGGCGGCCGGTCGCCGGGCCAGGTGCCACGGCAGCCCGGGGAATGTCCGCGCGGCGGGCGGGCGTTCCACCGGCGTGACCAGTGCCGCGCCCAGGACCAGGCTCTCCGTGCTCGACCGCTCCCGGACCAGACAGGGCGAGGAGCCGGCCCAGGCGCTGCGGGACACGGTGTCGTTCGCCCGCGAGGCGGAGCGGCTCGGCTACCACCGGTTCTGGGTCTCCGAGCACCACGGCGTGCCGGGGGTGGCCGGTTCGGCGCCCACCGTGCTCGCCGCGGCGGTGGCGTCGGCCACCACGCGCATCCGGGTCGGCACCGGCGGGGTGATGTTGCCCAACCACCAACCGCTGGTGGTGGCGGAGCAGTTCGGGGTGCTGGCCGCGCTGTTCCCGGGGCGGATAGACATGGGGCTCGGACGCTCGGTGGGCTTCACGGACGGTGTCCGGCGGGCGCTCGGGCGGGAGAAGGAGGCCGCGGACGAGTTCGGCGCCCAGCTGGCCGAGCTGCTCGGCTACTTCGACGGCTCGCAGCGGGCCCACCGCGGGGTCCACGCGCGGCCGGCCGAAGGGCTGCACGTGCCGGCCTTCGTCCTGGCCACCGGCGCGGGGGCTGACCTGGCAGCCGAGGCCGGGCTGCCGCTGGTGATCGCCGCCGTCCGCGGGGAGGACCGGATGCTCACGGCGATCGACGGCTACCGCGCCCGGTTCCGTCCCTCCGCCCAGGCGGCCGAGCCCTACGTGGTGGTCTCGGGCACGGTGGCGGTCGCGGAGACGGTCGAGCGGGCGCGCGAGCTGCTCGTCCCGGAGGCCTGGGCCGGCGCGTACTCCCGCACCCACGGCGAGTTCCCGCCGCTGGCCCCCGCCGCCGAGATCCGCGCCCGGGAGATGACGGCCAGGGAGCGGGCCGGCTACGAACAGTCGCTCAAGGGCCACATCGCGGGCACCCCGGAGCAGGCCGCCGCCGAGCTGGCGGCGCTGGTGGAGCGCAGCGGGGCGGACGAGTTCCTGGTCACCACCAGCACCTATGACCGCACCGCGCTGCTCGACTCCTACCGGCTCCTCGCCGAGGCCGTCGGCCAGGTCTGATCGACCGGGACCGAGCGTCCGGGTCCGAGCGTCCGGGTCCGAGCGTCCCGCGCTGAGCGTCCGGGGCCGACCGCCCAGGTCCGGGCGGCCAGGGCCGAGCGTCCGGGGCGGACTCGGCGAGGGACCGGCCCGGGGTTCCGGCGCGGGGTCCCGGCACTGCTCCGGGCCGGCGCCCTCAGCCCGCGTCGACCTCGCTGGTCCCGAGCCGCGCGTAGACCTCAGGCCGTCGGGCCCGCATCCGCCGGGCGATCCCGACGCCGGTCAGGAACACCACCGGCACGATCGCGACCAGCGGCCAGTTGACCTCCGGGCCGGCGCCGGTGAACAGGTCGAGCCGCCACACCACCAGCGCCGTGGCCCCGCACAGCAGCACGGTGGCGGCGAGCGGCGCCACCGTCGTACGGAACAGCCCGGCGCTCGCGGCGGCCGCCCGGTTGCGGCGGAAGAAGGCGAACACGGCCAGCCCGGCCAGCGCCTGGAGCACCAGGATGCCGACCACCCCGGGGGAGTTCACCCAGAGGAAGAACTGGTCGTACGGGTCAGCGCCGATCAGCGCCGCCACCCCGACGGCCGCGGCCGCCAGCACCGACTGGGCGATGCCGCCGATCCACGGTGAGCCGTGGCGGGGGTGGATCCGGCCGAGCGCGGCCGGCGCGGCCTGCTCGGCGGCCAGCGCGTAGCCGTACCGGGTGATGGTGTTGTGGAAGGCCAGCAGCGCCGCGAGCAGGCTGGTGACGATCAGCACCCGCTGCACGTCCGTGGCCCAGGCACCGACGTAGTCGGTCATCGCGGTGAAGAACATGCCGGCCGGGTCGGCGGTGGCGGCCGCGACGGCCTCGGTGTCGCCGAAGGCCTGCACGATCATCCAGGTGATGAAGGTGTAGAAGAGGCCGAGGAAGGCGATCGCGGCGTAGGTCGCGCGCGGCACGGTCCGCTGCGGCTGCCGGGCCTCCTCACGGTAGATCGCGGTGGCCTCGAAGCCGATGAAGGCGGCGAAGGAGAGCCCGAGCACCCCGCCCATCCCGCCGGAGAACACGTGCTTCGGTGTGAACGAGGACAGGCTCAGCCCGTGCGCCCCGCCCTTGACCAGCACCGCCACCGCGAGCACCAGCAGGATTCCGGTCTCGGCGATCAGCAGCGCCCCGAGCACCTTGGCCCCGAGGTCTATCGAGCGGTAGCCGAGGAACCAGACCACCGCGACGCCGAGCAGCGCCCAGACCGGCCAGGGCAGGTCCAGCCCGAGCAGATCGGCGGCCGTGGTGTGGGCGAAGAACCCGAAGGCGCCGAACATGCCGATCTGGATCGCGTTGTACGAGAGCACCGCGAGCAGCGCCGCGCCCAGCCCGGCCGCCCGGCCGAGGCCGCGGGTGACGTAGGCGTAGAAGGCGCCGGCGTTGCGGATGTGCGCGGTCATGGCGGTGAAGCCGACCGCGAAGAGTGCCAGCACCACGCCGGTGGCCAGGTAGGCGACCGGGGTGCCGATGCCGCCGAAGGAGATCGCGAACGGCGCCACACCGGCCATCACGGTCAGCGGCGCGGCGGCGGCCACGACGAAGAAGACGATGTCACCGGTGCCGAGCACCCCGCGTCCCAGACCGCCGGCCGGCGCCGAGGACACCGAGGACGCGGAAGCGGACGGGGGAGCGGACGAAGGGGAGTCGGGGGGACGGAGTGCGGACGAGGAGGCCGCTTCGGAGGGCAGGGTCATGGGGGAGCTCTCCTGGGTCGTACGAACGAGGGTAGGACGGTCGGCGGCGACGGCGCGTCGGCCGCCGACCGGGGAACGAGGCACCGCCGCGGTGGGGGACGGCGGAACCGGTCGGAAGATCCGTCGGGGCGGGACTGTCCGGCGCCTCAGCGCACGCGGTCGCGGCCCTCGCCGGGTTCACGGGCGCCGCCGGGCCCGCCGTGGGTGCGGCGCCCGCCGAGCCAGGTGCCGGCCACCTCGATCGAGGCCAGCTCGGCGGCCGGGACCGCGTACGGATCGGTGGCCAGGTGCACCAGGTCGGCCCGCATGCCCGGCCGCAGCACACCCCACTCGGCCTCCTCGAAGGCCTGGTGCGCCACGCCCGCCGAGTACGCCGCCAGCGCCTCGTCGAGCCCGATCCGCTCCTCGGGCAGCCAGCCGCCGTCCGGCAGGCCGTCCGGGTTCTGCCGGGTGACGGCGGTGGCCAGCCCGGCCAGTGGCTCGTACCGGGTGACCGGCCAGTCGCTGCCGAAGGAGACCCGGGCGCCGTCGCGCAGCAGCGCGGCGATCCGGTACTGCCGGGCGCCGCGCTCCGGACCGATCCGGGGCAGGGTGAGTTCGGTCATCAGCGGGTCGGTCTGCGCCCACAGCGGCTCGAAGTTGGCGATCACACCGAGTTCGGCGAAGCGCGGCAGGTCGTCCGGGTGGACCAGCTGGACGTGCGCGATCACCGGTCGGCGGGGGCGCATCCCGTTGCGGCGGGTGGCGGTTTCGACCGCGTCCAGCGCGATTCGCACGCCGTGGTCGCCGATCGCGTGGATGTGCGGCTGGAAGCCCAGCGCGTCGACCGCGGTGACGGCCTCCGCCAGCTCGGCGCCGGTCCAGTTGGCGACCCCGTGGGAGTGGGGGCAGTCGCTGTACGGCTCCAGCAGCGCGGCCGTCCCGGACTCGATGACACCGTCGGCGAAGAACTTGACCGCCCGTGCGGTGAGCCGACCGCGCCCGGCGGCCTCCACCCGTTCGCGGTCGGCCACCAGCCGGGGGAGCCGCCCGCGCCAGCCGTCCGGTTCGAGCAGCAGGGCGAGCCCGGCCCGGACCGGCAGGTCCTCCTCGGCCACGGCGGCCAGCCAGGTGTCCACCTGCGCGGGCTCGACCCAGGCGTCCTGGAGCCAGGTCAGTCCGGCGGCCGCGAGCGTGGCGGTGGTCTCCCGCAGCGCGGCGACCTGCTCGGCCACCGGACGCGGCGGGACGAGCCCGAGGACGGGGTTGAGCGCCCCGAACTCGCGCAGGGTGCCCAGCGGGCTGCCGTCCGGCCGGCGGACGATCTCGCCGCCCACCGGTTCGGGCGTGTCCGGCCCGTACCCGGCCCGGCGCAGGGCCTCGCTGTTGGCCCAGCCGGTGTGGTGGTCCATGGTGCGCAGCAGCACCGGACGGTCCGGGACGGCCTCGTCGAGCAGCCGGGCGTCGAACAGCCCGCCCTCGGCCAGCCACGGGTCGACGGCGTCGCCGGTGATCCACTCGGCCTCGGGGTGTCGCCGCGCCCAGTCGCGGACGGCGTCCACGACCTGTTCCAGGCTGGTGCAGTCGCGGACCGGCACGCCGAGCAGGCCGATGCCGCCGAGCAGCGGGTGGACGTGGCCGTCGCCGAAGGAGGGCAGCAGGGCACCGCCGTCGAGGTCGACGGTCTCGGTGCCTTCGTCGCGAAGGGCCAGGGCGGCGTCGCCGAGGGCGGCGATCCGTCCCGCGCTGACGGCGAGGGCGTGGGTGCGGGGGAGGGCGGGGTCTCCGGTGTGGATCCGGCCGCCAGTGAAGATCGTTTCGGCGCGCATACGGGGGTGTGCGTCCTCTCCGGGGAGGGCGGGCCGACGGTGCGCGGCCTGCCTAACCGAATGGGGTTCGGTTACCGTAGGCGCGGCACCGGCAGGTGCGGAAGGGTTTTACTGAAAGCCGTTCAGTAACGCTTGGATAACGACGACCAACGGCGATCTTGGTCTGCCGGGGCCGACGGGCCGCTCGGCGACCCGAAGGTGAGGAACCGGGCATGCCCAGGCCGCGCACACCCCTGCTGGACCGGCAGCGCATCGTGGACACCGCGCTGCGGCTGGTCGACGAGGCGGGCGACCTCACCATCCCCGCCCTGGCCGGCGCGCTCAAGGTCAGTCCCTCCGCGCTCTACCACCACGTCACCGGACGGGCCGAGATCGTCGCCCTGATGCGGGCCGAGCTGGTGCGCGCCATCGGCGAGCAGTCGATGTGGGACCAGTCCTGGGACGCGGCGCTGCGCACCTGGGCGCACGCCTACCGGGACGCCTTCGCCGAACACCCCGGCATCATCCGGCTGCTCGCCACCGCGCCGCTCGCCGAATCGTTCATGCACACGCTGTACGAGCGGGCCGTCGCCACCCTGGAGGACGCGGGCTTCGCGGCGCGGGACGTGATGGGCCTGATCACCGCCCTGGAGAGCTTCATCCTGGGGTCGGCGCTGGACCTGGTCGCCCCGGACGTCATGGTCGACGCCGTCGACCGCGCCGCCACCCCGCGGCTGGCCGATGCCCTGGAGGCCGTCCCTGCCGGGCGCGAGCGCGCCGACCGGGCCTTCGAGCTCGGCCTCGCCGCCCTGATCGAGGGCTACCGGGCGCTGCTGGGCTGACCGTTCCCCCGGGAGGTGCCCGGGTGGGCGCGATTTCTGACCAGGTGTGATGACCTGCTAGTGTTCTGCACGTCGAGAGGAAGTGACCTTCCGGGAAACGGACTCTTGAGCAGGCGTCAGTGGTGCTACCAGAGCACGTCCTACTTTCAGTAGGAAGAGTCCGTGCGACCCGGGCCTGGCGCTCCCATCGAAGGGGCTCGTTCCGTCCAGTGGAACGGGCCCCTTCGTCGTTTTCGCACCCCTTCGTCGTGTTCGTACCCCCAGGGGTGCGCCCCTTTATCGCACCTTCGGGCCCGAAACCCTGCCGCATGGGCTACTGTCGGCCAAGGTCCCGGGCCAGGTGGCCGGTGAGCGCACTCCGGCATCCCCGACCCACCAGTGGTGCAGCCCTCACGCCCGGTCTGACGCGCCGTCACAGTGTGGCTGGAACTGGCCGCTGGCGATGTGAATATGCCAATGGAATGTTCGTCATATGAAATCCGGCAGTAGCCTTCCGTGTCGAACCTGCCACTGCTGGTGGTGAACCGGTCGGCGCCGTGCTGCGCCCGGCCGCCCAGACCCCGCGAAGGAGCCGGTGTGCCCGGTATCGACGAATGCCTCTCCGGAGCGATGACGATCGCGGGGGCCCGCGCCGCGAGCCTGGTCGACTGGAGCAGCGGGCTCGCCCTCGGCAGCCTCGGGGACAGTCCGGCCGGGGAGCACGAGACCTCCGCCGCCGAGGCAACCGACCTGGTGCGAGCGGCCGTTGAGAGCCAGACCTTCACCGTGACGGAGGACCGCAGGGCCCCGTTGGAGGACATCATCGTCACCGCCGGCCGCAGCTACCACCTGATCCGCTTCATCGACACCGCCTTCGAGAGCAGGCTCGTCCTGCACCTCTGGCTGGACCGGGAGACGGGCAACCTCGCCGCCGCCCGCTTCCGCCTCCAGGCCCTCGCCGAGGAGCTGGTGCTGGGGTGAGCGCGTGACCGCCGCAACCGGCACCCCGCCGCCGCTCCCCGCGGACGACGCCACCCCGAGGACCCCGGGCGAGGCGCTCGCCCTGCTCGCCGACCGCCGCGCCACCGGCGCCCTGCGCGGACCGCTCGGCAGCCTCCACCTGGTCGACGGGCAGGTGGCCGCCGCCGAGTCCCCCCGGGCACCCGGCCTGGCCGATCTGCTCACCGGTTGCGGCCGGATCACCCCCGAGGGCTGGACGGACCTGCTCCGGCTGCACGGCCCGAGGTCGAGGGTCGGCGAAGTGCTGGTCGAACAGCGGCTGATCACCCGGGGTGAGCTCGAACTCGGCCATCTGGGAACGCTGTTCGACGCCGCGTTCTTCGTCCTCGCCGATCCGGCCGGCGGCGTCTGGCGGTACGAGGCCGACGCCCGGCACTGGCTCGGCCCGGTCGCGAGGGTCGAGCCGGCCAGGATCTGCCGCGAGGTCGAGCGCCGCCGGCAGCTGCTCGACCGGATCTGGCCGTGGGCCCAGCTCGACGCGGTGCCCGTCCGCCCGGTCGAGCGCGTCCGGCAACCGTCCCACCGTCCGCCCGGGCGCCGGCGCCGCGAACTGCTGGACCACGCCGACGGCCGAAGAACCCCGGCGGACCTGGCCCGGCTGCTCGGCCGCTCCGGCTTCGGGGTGACGGCGGACGTCCGCCGGTTGGCCGCCGCCGGACTGCTGGACGCCCCCAGCCCGACTCCGCCGAGCCCGAGCGCCCAGAGCGCCCCGGCGGCGGCGGTGCCGGCGCCCGAAGCCCCCGCGCAGGTCGCGACCGGGCCGGCCGGCGGGCTGCACCGCCGGGTCCCCGGCGCCAGCCTCCGGGAGGCCGGACTCGCCGGATTCGCCGGAGCCCCGGTCACGGCCGCCCCTGCCCCTGACCCCACCGTGCCCGGCGCCCCCACGCGCCCTGAACGCCCGCCCACCACGGCAGCGGCCCACCCGCTGGCCGTCCCCGACCCGGACGTCGCCCTGCTGACCCGGGTCCGAGACCTTCTGGAGGCCCGACTTTGACCCACTCCCCGCCCGCGACCCCGCCGTCCCGGCCATGAGGCGGGCGCTCAAGCAGCGTGTCGGAAGGAGACAACTGATCGCCTTGGAGAACGAGTTGCTCGCCGAACTGCGCTCCGTCAAGCACCGCGTCCCGCACCTCGCCGGCGGCCTGGTCGCCAGCGTGGACGGCCTGCTGATCGCGCACGACACCCACGGCACCGAACCCTCCGGCCTGGCCGCGATGACGGCGGCCTCGCTCTCACTGGCGCAGCGGCTCGCCGACACCACCGGGCAGGGTGAGTTCCGGGAGTCGCTGGTGCGCGGCGAGAACGGCTACGTCGCCGTCTACGCGGCCGGCGGCAGCTGTGTGCTGACCCTGCTGGCGCACCCGGAGGTCAACGTCGGCCGGCTCCATCTGGAGGCCCGCCGCAGCGCGCAGCGCATCGCGGGGATGCTCAACGAGGCGCTCCTGCCCAAGGAACCGCGCGACGCGCTCTGACCCGGGCCGCCCGGCCGCCTCGACCCCCTCACCGACCGATCCTCACGACCCCGCCACCTCACCACCTCACCACCCCACCACCTCACCACCGAACGGGAGTTACCCAGATGACCGACGCAGCCGGCGCGCTCAAGCAGGCCATGACCAGCATCGAGGGCGCCATCGGCGCGGCCCTGGTGGACTACAACAGCGGCATGGCCCTGGCCACCCTCGACGGCCCCGGCGGACTCGACCTCGACGTCGCGTCCGCCGGGAACACCGACGTGGTCCGCGCCAAGATGCGCACCATGGACATGCTCGGCCTCCAGGACGGGATCGAGGACATCCTGATCACCCTGACCAGCCAGTACCACCTGATCCGCCCGCTCACCGGCCGTACCGGCAAGGGCCTGTTCCTCTACCTCGCGCTGGACAAGTCGCGCGCCAACCTCGCGATGGCCCGCCATCAGCTGAGCAGGATCGAGGGCGAACTGGAGGTCTGACGGCCCGGTTCCGCGGCCCGAGAGGCACCGGGCGAGGCCCGGTGGCGGCCCTGGCCGCGTCGGTCCCTCGTCCGGCGCGGCCGCGGGCCCGGTCCGGCGGCGGTCCCGGTCCCGGCCCGTCCTCAGCCCCGTGGCCGGTCCGGTCCGACGGCCCGCCCGCGCACCAGCTCGACCGGCCCGCCCGGCCGCTCCCGGGCGGCCAGCGCGGCGGCCGTGCGGTCCCAGGAGGGGCCGGTCAGCAGCGTCCGCGCCTCGTCCGGGGCGCACAGCCGCCACTCCACGAGTTCGTCCTCCGGCAGGACGAGCGAGTCGAGCATCCGCTCCGTCACCGCGCCCCCGTCGAACACGTACACCAGGAGGGCGGTGTCCCGGCCGGTCGCGGGGTCGGCCTCGAGGTCGGCGGCCGTGCCCGGCTGCCAGTCCAGCGCCAGCAGCGGCCCCGGCTCGACCTCCCAGCCCAGCTCCTCGCGGATCTCCCGGCGGGCCGCCGCCCGGGGCATCTCCCGGTCCGCCTCCACCCCGCCGCCCGGCAGCGTCCAGTGCGGCACCAGCCCGCGCGGCCCGTCCCACGGCCGCAGCCGCACGAGCAGCACCCGGCCGTCGGCGTCGGTGAACAGCGCCCGCGCCTTCGTCCGGATGCGTGGCCGGGTGGCGTAGTAGGTCTCCCGGTCCATCGGCGGATCCGGCCGCTCCCCGACCGTCGGGGTCAGCCCCGGAGCCGCGGTCGGCCCGGCGTACTCGGGCACCGGCCCGTCCGCGGGCAGCAGGTCGAGCGTGTGCCCGACCGGCCGGCTGTCCTCCAGTTCCAGCGGCCCGGCCTCGCGCGGCGCCAGCAGGCAGGCCGTCACCCGGCGCGAGAGCCGTGGCGGCAGCGCGTGCCCGGCCTGCTCGGCCGTCAGCCAGGTCCAGCCACCGACCTCCGCCGGGTCCGGCCGGAACGCCGCCACCTGTTCCGCCGTCAGCGGCTCCGCCCAGTACAGGTAGACCACGATCGGCCGGTCGCCGTCGCGCAGCAGCGCCCAGTCCACACCGGCCAGCGGCCCCAGCCGGGGCGTGAAGCCCAACTCCTCGCGGATCTCCCGCAGCGCGGTCTCCCGGGGCGACCGGTCCTCCGGCTCCCACCCGCCACCCGGGATCGCCACCGGATGCTTCCGGTCGTACGGCAGCCGCACCACCAGCAGGTGCCCCGCGGCGTCCTGGAACAGCACCCCCGCCGCCGCCAGGACCTCCCGTCCGTCCACGCCCACGCTCTCCACCCCGGCTCCCTCCGCCACGCCTTCCCCGGCCACGACAACCCGCGCCACCCGGTTGGTTCCCCCGCCGCGCCCTCGCCGACCCCGCCGCCCGTGGGCCTCACCGAACCGGCGGGCCCGACGGCCCCCTGGGAGCCGGACCGGGCGAATCCCCGTTCGGAGTCGCGGTCGGAGGTTCGACCGCGCTCGCGGGCCGCTCGGGCGTGGCCGGGTGGGTGTTCCTCGGGCCCCGCCGCGGGCTCAGCCGGACGGCGTGACCGGTGGCCGCAGGCCGAGCCACTGCTCGGAGCCCCAGGCCTCGAAGCGCTCCACCTCGGTGAACCCGAGCTTCGCCGCGAGGCGCATCGATCCGAGGTTGGCGCTCTGGGTGGTGAGCACCACCGGCTCGCCGGGAAGCGCGTCGTCGAGCCAGCCGAGTGCCGCCGCGCATGCCTCGGTGGCGTACCCGAACCCCCAGGCGCTCGGCAGGAACAGATAGCCGAGATCGGCCTTCCCCGCCGCAGCCGGGCGCCGGTGTCCCGCCGCCCTCCTGAGCAGCACGTGGCCGATCATCGATCCGTCGCGCTCGACGACGAAGCTCCCGGGCCACCGCTCGGGCGCCTCGGGCAGCTCGCGCTCGACCTCCTCACGCGGCCGGGGGCCGCCGAGGTAGGTGTGCACCTCCGGAGAGGCGTGCAGGTCGACGAACGCCGGGCGGTCCCGGGGCTCGGGCGCGCGGAGCACGAGCCTCTCGGTCCTGATCGGCTCGGGTGGCCAGGCCACGGATCCCAGATCTTCCATCCGCGCACGCTAACAGGCGATCGACGTCGGCTCGGCATCCGCCGGGAGGGGCGGGGCAGCCGGTTCCCGCCCTGCGGCATGATGACCGCACGGACGATCAGGCTGCCGAGTGGGTGACCGTCTTTCACTACGAGAACGTCGCCGGCTGCCCGCGCCCGGGGCGGCTGACGGCGGTTTGACCGGGACCGGGGCATCGACTGGCACCCGTTCGCCGGCGATGAGGTCAGGTACGACCCGATGCGCGGCGTGGGCGCGGGCGCGGGCGGGCACCGGCACGGCACGGTAGCCGTTCGCTTCCGGGCCGACGCCCTTCGACGGCTCGGGCCGCATCCCGATCGGCCGACGTCGGGGCCGGCGGATCCGCTGTCGTCGAAGCGGTGGGTGCCGTGGGCCCGTTGAGCCCGGTCACGGCCGGGGGAGGCGCGGAGCGGTCAGCGCCTGGGCGGCCGCGTGGGCCATCTGTTCGTCGTGGCGGCCGCTCGCGCCGCGCAGGCGGGCGGCGGCCTCGGAGGCGGCGAGGGCGAGGAGGCCCGGGAGCAGGTCGGTGCTGCGGGCGGCGAGCCAGCGGGTGCCCTGGGTGGCCATCCACCAGAGGTCGGCGGCCCGGCCCGGTGGGGGTTCGGCGGGGGCGATGGCCGGGGGCGGGCCCAGCGGGTGGCCGGCCTCGGCGAGCAGGTCGTGGAACCGCCGGGCGATCAGGTGGTGGCCCTCGGCGCTGGGGTGCAGCCGGTCCACGCTCAGCAGGCGGCGCTCGGCCTGCCACGGCAGTTCGGCGATGTGCAGGTGAACGGCCCGGTGGCGGTCGGTGAGGGCGTGCACCACGGTGTTGACCGCCCGCATCCGCCGGGCCAGCGGGCGGGCGAGCGGCGCCGGGAGCCGCAGCAGACCGCCCGGGTCGGGCAGGCAGGCGGTCAGCAGCAGGGAGCCGTGGACGGACAGTTCGGCCATGGTGGCGTCCAACTCCAGTGCGGTGCGCCGGATGTCGAAGCCCGTCCGCAGGGTGTCGTTGCCGCCGACCACCACGGCCGTCAGCTGCGGCCGGAGCGCCAGCGCTCGCGGAAGTTGACGGATCGTCAGTTCTGTGGTGAGTGCGCCGCTGTACGCCAGGTTGGTGAACTCGACCTCCCGTCCCCGGGGTGCCAGCGAACGGGCCAGGACGGCGGCCCATCCGCGCCGGCCCCCGTCGACCTGGTCGCCGACGCCCTCGGTCAGCGAGTCGCCGAGCGCGACGAAGCGCAGCAGCTCGCCCGCCGCGGGGCGTTCCTCCGCCGCCCGGTCACGCCGGGCGTCCAGCATGCTCATTCCGATTCCCCTCCACCGCTTCGTCGTCGCGCGCGCCGTGCGCCGCAAGGAAGGCCGACACCGCCGCCGGCCAGCCGTACCGTTCGGCCCGGCCTCTGGCGGTGGCCCGCCGCGACTCCTCCGGCCGTTCGAGCAACTGCCGCACCGCGGAGGCGAATCCGCTGCCCGTGTCGAAGGCCGCCACCCCGGCGGGACCGATCAGCCAGGGCAGCGCGGAGGAACGGCTGACGGCCACCGGCGTTCCGCAGGCCAGGGCCTCCAGCGCGGCGAGTCCGAAGGTCTCCACCGGACCGGGCGCGAGCACCACGTCGGCGCACCCGAGCAGCCGGGCCAGCTCCGCCCGGGCGCCGAGGTGCCCGAGGAAGCGCACCGGGAGCCGCAGCCGTGCGGACCGGGCGGCCAGCCGTTCCCGCAGCGGGCCGGTCCCGGCCACCACCAGGACGGCGGGCACCCGGCGGGCCCGCAGGGCGGCCAGTGCCTCGATCGCCCGCTCGGGCCGCTTCTCGGGGGAGAGCCGGGAGCAGAGCACCAGCAAGGTCTCCTCCGGGGCGGCGTACCGGGCCCGCTCGACCGCCCGCGCGGCGGCCGGCAGCGGGCGCATCGCCTCCAGGTCGACCCCGAGCGGGGCCCGGACCAGGTTGGGCGCGCCGATCCTCCGGAACTCCGCGGCGGCCCAGTCGGTGGTGCAGAGCACCGAGTCGTAGGCGCGGGCGGTGGCCGCGTTGAGCCGGTCGGCCACCACGCCCGCCAGCGGGCCGGGCGCGCCCCAGGTGCGCAGCACCCCGGTGGCGCTCTCGTGCGAGACCATCACCGAGCGCACCCCGTGCCGCCGGGCCCAGGTGCCGGTCCAGCGCAGCGTGGTGCGGTCGGACACCTCCAGCCGGTCGGGGGAGAACCTGGTCAGCTCGGCGGTCACCGCCCGGCGGTCGGTGAGCAGCCGGTAGCCGCCCCCGGCCGGCAAGACCGGGCCGGGCAGGGTGACCACCAGGCCCTGCTCGGTCTCCTCCTCGGAGCGCCGCTCGCCGGGGACGATCAGCACCGGCCGGTGCCCGGCCGCCCGGTACCCGGCGCCCAGGTGGCGCAGCGCGGTGCGCAGGCCGCCGGAGACCGGGGTGACGAAGTTGGCGAGCCGGACGATCGTCAGAGCCCCGTCGGCCGTGCGAGCCCCGTCGGCCGTTCGGGCCCCGTCGGCCGCCTCCGTGCGGGCCCCGTCGGCCGTCCGGGCCCCGCGGTCGGGCGTGACGGTCATGCCGGCAGCTCCTCGGGCAGGGCGGGCGCCACCGGCTCGACCGCCGACGGGGCGGTGGGCGGCAGCGGCAGCCCGTGGTGCTCCGCCAGCACCTCGGCGTAGTGCCGCAGCAGCAGGTCCCCGACCGCCTCCCAGGTGCGGGCGGTCACCTCGGCACGTCCGGCGCGCCCGTACCCGGCCCGCCGCGCCGGGTCGGCGGCCAGTTCGGCCACCGCCCGGGCCACCGCGGCGCCGTCCCGGGGCGGCACCAGGAGCCCGGTGCGGTGGTGCGCGACCAGGTCCAGCGGGCCGCCCGCCGCCGGGCCGATCACCGGTACCGCGCTGGCCATCGCCTCCTGGATGGTCTGGCAGAAGGTCTCCAGCGGGCCGGTGTGCACGAAGACGTCCAAGGTCGCGAAACAGCGCGCCAGTTCGTCACCGGTGCGGCGGCCGAGGAACACCGCGCCCGGCATCGCGGCCTTCAGCCCGGGCGCCGAGGGACCGTCCCCGATCACCACCACCCGCACCCCGGGCAACGCCGAGGCCGCCGCCAGCAGGTCGACCCGCTTCTCCGGCGCCAGCCGCCCGACGTACCCGACCAGCACCTCCCCGCCCGGTGCGAGCGCCCGGTGCAGCGCCTCGTCCCGGTGCCGGGGGTGGAACCGCGCCGAGTCCACTCCGCGCGGCCACAGCTGCACCCGGGGCACCCCGTGCGCGGTCAGGTCCTGGGCGGCCGGGGTGGACGGGGCCAGGGTGCGGGCGGCAGCCCGGTGCACGGCCCGGATCCGCCGCCAGGCGGCGGCCTCGCCGAGGCCCCGACCGGCCCGGTAGGCGTGGGCGTACCCGGCCAGGTCGGTCTGGTAGACGGCCACGGCGGGCACCCCGAGCCGCGCCGCGACCTGCATCCCGCGGGCGCCGAGCACGAACGGGCTGGCCAGGTGGACGAGGTCCGGCCGGTGCCCGGCGATCGCGGCCGCCAGCTGCCGGCTGGGCAGCGCGATCCGGACCTGCGGGTACCCCGGCAGCGGCACCGACGGGATGCGCAGCACGGGGATCTCCCCGGCCGAGGCGCCGCCGAAGGTCTCCGGCGGGCACTCGGCGCCCCGCGCCGGCGCGGGGGTGACGACGAGGGGCTGGTGGCCCCGGCGGACCAGGTGCTCGGCCGTCCGCAGCACGCTGTGGGCGACTCCGTTGACCTCGGGGGGGAAGGATTCGGTGACGATGACGACGCGCATACCGGTGTTCTGTCCACGTCCGGCGTGCACCCGGCCAAAGGGATCTGTCGTACAGAAGAACGCGGGTCGGCGATTTGCACCGCCGGCCCGCGCCCGGGAACGCCGTCCGGTCACACCGATCGGGCGGTCTCCTTGAGCTCCGCGTACGGCGCGAGTTTGCGGATCGACTCGATGCTCTTCAGGCAGTCGTCCTTGCTCTCCTGCGGGTCGCCGGTCACCACGATCGCCCCGTTGCTCGCCTTCAGCCGGAACCGGTGCATGCCGCCCTCGTCCACGTACAGCTCGAATTTGCCTGCCATACCAGCATCAGCCTTCCGCTCGGATGACCCCCTGGCACCGCACCGTAGGGTCAAATCCCTTGTGCGGCACGTCAGATGATCCATCCGGGTGCAAACGCCCGTGGCGCGTACGGCCGGTCAGGGGCGCGGCTCGGACGCTCCCGCGACCAGCCCGGTGAGGGTGGCGGTCAGGATGCGAGCGAGCCGGGGTTCGACCTCGACGACGGCGTGGGCGAGTCGGGGGTCGCCGCGGTAGAGGGCGGCGACCTCCGCGCCCGGGTTCGCGATCTGCCACAGGGCTCCGGCCAGTGAGACGGCGGTGGCGACCAGGTCGACGACGTCCTGCTCGTCCAGTACGGGCAGCCGCGCGCGGACCGCCGCGCCGATCGGCTCGCGGGCGGCGAGGGTGGCGAGCTTGAACTCGCGCACCGCGTCGAGCGAGACGTTGCGTTCGAGGTTGAGCGGGGCGTGGGCGAGCAGGTCGCAGAACGGTCCGCGGGCCGCCAGGGTGGCGGCGAACGCCCGGGCCACGGCGGCCGGGCCGGGGTCCGCGCTCTCCCGCAGGCGCGCGGTCAGCGCGTCGGACCACTCCGCCCAGCCCTCGGCGGTCAGCCGCAGGAAGATCTCCTCGCGGGTCTCGAAGTACCGCAGCAGTGCGGACTTGTGCATCCCGACCGCGGCGGCGATGTCGGTCAGGGTGACGTCCCTGATGCCGTGCTCGCGGCCGAGCGCCCGGGCCGCCTCCAGGATCGCGGCCTCGCGCAGGCGCTTGGCCTCGGGCGAACGGGCGCGCTGGAACTCCGATGCAGTCACCCGGCCATGGTAGGGCAACGCCGTTGACGTAATACCGCAACAGCGTTGCGCTAATAACGCAACGATGTTTTACTAGCGGCATGGAGAAGAACACGGAACAGGCCTGGTTCGTCACCGGCAGCTCGCGCGGCTTCGGCCGCACCCTCGTCCGCGCCGCGCTCGAAGCCGGCGACCGGGTGGCCGCGACCGCCCGCCGGCCCGAGCAACTCGACGACCTCGTCGAGGAGTTCGGCGACCGTGTCCGGCCGCTCGCGCTGGACGTCACCGACCCGGCCGCCGCCCGCGCGGCCCTCGCCGAGGCGCGGGACGCGTTCGGTCGGATCGACGTGCTGGTGAACAACGCCGGCTACGCCAACGTCTCGCCGATCGAGACCACTGAGGACGCCGACTTCCGCGCCCAGTTCGAGACCAACTTCTGGGGCGTCTACAACGTCACCAAGGCCGCGCTCCCGCTGCTGCGCGAGCAGAGGGGCGGGCTGGTCGTCCAGTTCTCCTCGGTGGGCGGCCGGGTCGGCGGATCTCCGGGCATCGCCTCGTACCAGGCGGCGAAGTTCGCCATCGACGGGTTCAGCCGGGTGCTGCGCGCCGAGGCCGCGCCGTTCGGCGTGAAGGTGCTGGTGGTCGAGCCCAGCGGTTTCCGTACCGACTGGGCGGGATCCTCGATGACCGTCCACGACGTCCCGGAGGCCTACGACGAGACGGTCGGCGCGACGAACCGGCGGCTGCGGCAGGGCGGCGCCGGCGCCGCGGGCGACCCGGTGCGCGCCGCCGGGATCCTCGTCCGGGTGGCCAAGCGGCGGGACGTCCCGCACCACCTGCCGCTCGGGGCCTACGCGGCCGAGAACTCGATCGCCATGGACCAGCGGCTCCTGGCGGAGGACACCAGGTGGCGCGAGGTGTCCCGCTCGGCCGACTTCGCCGAGGCCTACCCGGTGCCCTTCCCGGCGGATTCGGTGCCCTTCCCGGCGGAGTCGGCGCGCTGACCGGCCAGGCCACTGCCGGGC